>NZ_JBEXMX010000008.1:0-89132 GCF_040610755.1 Gordonia sp. NPDC003585
GCGAGGTGCGCGATCTGGTGTGCGATGGTCCACCGCGCCGCCGGCGTCGGCGTCGCCCACGCCTCAGGCGCGAGGTCGGCGACCAGCGCATCGAGTTGCTGCGATTCCGCCTCGAGATCGGCCACGAGCTCTTGCACGATCGACATGAGACCAGCGTCACACGGGGCGCCAGAAAAATCAAGCACGCATGATTGTTTTACAACCTGCGCCTTGCCCTTCCGCCGACTGACACCATCCGCTGGCTGAGGTGCGAGCCTGCGAGCCTCGAAGCCCCTGGTGCGCTGAAAATGTCCTCTCACCAGGCCCTTCGAGGCTCGTCGCTAGCGCTCCTCGCGCCTCAGGGAGCGGTGAAAGGGTCCGCGTTCACCTCAACACGCAGTGCGCAAGGTTAACGCTCAGCAGTAGTGGACGTCGGCCGTCCCGCGGCTGAGGAGCGCGCCGTCGTGCGAGGTCAGGGTGACTTCGAAGGAGCCGATGCGGCGGCCGAGTTTGATCGGCACCACCTCGGCGACCACATCCCCGCCGTGCACCGCTGGTGACCGGTAGAAGCCGACCGCGAGGTCGGCCAGCGTGTAGTCCTGGCCGGGGGCGGTGTGTGCTTGCCCGGCGAGCGAGGCCGCCTGGCCGACGATCGTCGCGATGACACCGCCGTGCATGGTGCCGAACATGTTGCCCATCCACGGTTCGGTCCGGACCCGAAGCCTGACAACCGTGTCGCGACCCTCGCCCTCGATCTCGACCGCCCCGTTCAGCAGTTCGACCAGCGGCCCGGGTGACCGCACACCCGACGCCAACTGCGTGACGATGTCGTGTCCCGGCAACGACGGCTCGATGGCGAGCGGCAGCAGTGCGCCGTGGGCATCGGCACAGTCCGGAATGTCGCCGCCTGCTTCGTCTTCGAGCGATGTCGGCAGCTCGGCGGATCGTCCGACGACGGTGTTGCGGGCGCTGCCGACGCAACACACCCGGCCGGTCGACGTGCGGATCTCGACGCGGGTGACGCCCCACTGGTCGTCGTGCGTGGCGAGGTCGGCACTGCACGACAGGCGGTCGCCGACGTCGATGTGGCCGAGTGCCGAGAGGGACAGACGGGCCTGGATCGTGAAGCCGCCCGACTTGAACTGCTCGAGCTGATAGGGGATGCCGCCGAGGTGGTCGAACAGGACGCCGAGAGCGGGCAATTCGATTCGCCCGCGATGGTCGGCGAAACGGGCGGTCAACTGCTGTTCGGCGATCGCGCCGGTGTCGCCGGCACGCTCGAGGTGGCCGACGTGGAAGGTGGCCAACGGCTCGCGGAGCGGACTCATGAGAGTTATCTATCAGGACGCGCGTCCACACCGAGAACCGAGGAGGTCTTGAGGAGATGCAGGCCACTCCAGTACCGTGAGCCTCAAGTGTGGCCAAAGTGACAGGAGATACAGATGAGACTCAGGGGATTCATCCTCGCCGGCGCGACCATGGCGGCCGGAGCGCTGACGATGTGCACGCTTCCGGTCGCGTCCGCAGCGCCGGATCGAACGTCGCCCAAGCCACCACCCATCGCCGCCCAACAGGTCCCGAACGCCGGCATCACGGTCTCCGACCGGGGGATCACCGACGTGTTCGCCGTCTCCCTGGGTGTCGCTCTGGCACCCCAGGGTGCGACTCGGATCGCGGCGGTTCCGCGCGCCGACAATGCGTGTCGTACCAATCTCAAGGACGCCCGGATGGCGGTCACCTGGCGAAACACCCGCACCGGCAAGATGGGCGACGAGGTGTTCCCAGTGTGTGCCGGCCCGCGTTCGATGCCCGGAGCCACGATCAAGACCGGGCTCGGACGGATCTCGTTCACCACCACGATCCTGGGCAAGCGCACGCAGACCTTCACGATCATTCCCGGTTCGGGGTCGTTCACTCGCCGGTGACCACCGCCGAGTAGACAATTTTCGAAATCTGTACACACGAATCGAGAACACGTTCTAGATTTGGCCGCATGGCCGACACAGTCACCCAGCTTCTCCATGCCCGCGCCGACGACGACAACCTCGCCATCACCTACGACGGCGGCACGTGGTCGTGGCGCGAGTACATCGCCGACGCCCAGCGCATGGCTGCAACCGTCCTTGCCGCTGCCGACACGGGTCGGCCGATGCATGTCGGCGTACTGCTGGGGAACACTCCGGACATGCTCATCGCCCTTGCCGCGGGAGCGCTCGGCGGCTATGTGACGGTCGGGGTCAACAACACCCGACGTGGCGACGGTCTCGCGGCCGACATCAAGCGCGCGGATTGTCAGATCCTGATCACCGACGCCGAGCATCGACCGCTGCTCGACGGCCTCGACCTGCCCGATGTCACGATCTTCGACACCTCGTCGTCGCAGTGGGCCGATCTGCTCGCCGATGCCACAGACCTGACGCCGCATTCGATACCGACGGCGACCGACACCTTCATGCTCATCTTCACGTCCGGCACCAGTGGCAACCCCAAGCCGGTTCAGTTCGCGCACATGATGATTCCGTTCGCCGGCCCGGTTCTGGTGGACAAGTACAGCGTCGGTCCCGGCGACGTCTGTTACCTGTCGATGCCACTGTTCCACTCGGCCGCACTCATGGGCGGCTACTGCGTCGCACTGTGCGGTGGCGCCGCGATGGCTCCCGCCAAGTTCTCCGCGTCGACCTTCCTGTCCGACATCCGGCGGTACAACGCCACCTACATGAACTACGTCGGCAAACCACTCGCCTACATCCTCGCCACGCCCGAGCAGGCCGACGACGCCGACAACTCGCTGCGGGTCGCATTCGGTAACGAGGCCACCGACCGCGACATCGACGAGTTCTCCCGGCGTTTCGGCTGCACCGTCTGGGACGGCTTCGGCTCAACCGAACTCGCCATCATCATCACCCGCGAACCGGGCACGCCGCACGGGTCGATCGGCAAGGGCTTCCCGAATGTCGCGGTGTACAACTCCGCGACCGGAATAGAGTGTCCGCGAGCAGAATTCGATGCCAACGGCGCTCTGGCGAATGCCGACGAGGCGATCGGCGAACTCGTCAACATCGACGGCGGCGGGATGTTCATGGGCTACTACAACGACGCCGGTGCGACGCAGGAACGCCTGCGCGACGGCAAGTACTGGTCCGGCGACCTCGCGTACAAGGATGCCGACGACTGGATCTATCTCGCCGGACGTACCGGCGACTGGATGCGCGTCGACGGCGAGAACCTGGCCGCCGGCCCGATCGAGCGAATCCTGTTGCGTATCCCCGAGATCAACCGTGTGGCCGTGTACGCTGTCCCCGACGAGCACGTCGGCGACGCGATCATGGCTGCGGTGGTCCTGCAGGACGACGCCGACTTCGATCCGGACCACTTCGCCGCGCAACTCGCCGACCAGGCCGACCTGTCCCCCAAGGCGTGGCCGCGCTTTGTCCGCATCGCCGACGACCTCCCCACCACCGCGACCAACAAGATCCTCAAACGTGCGTTGAAGACCGAGGGCGTCACCGCGGGCGACGGCACCCTGTGGGTCCGCGAACCCCGTTCGCGCACTTACCGTTCGGCGGTCACTGCCGGCAATCCGGCCTGACATGACCGGACCTCTGGCCGAACTGGGCTACTACGCACTCTCCCGCCACCCGGTGACCCCGGCCGAGCTCGTCGCCGAAGCGCGCATCGCCGACGAGATCGGACTGGGGACCGCGTTCGTCTCCGAACGGTTCAACATCAAGGATGCGCCGACGCTGTGTGGCGCGTTGGCAGCAGCGACAGATCGACTCGGAATCGCCACCGCGGCAACCAATCACAACACGCGACATCCCATCATCACCGCAACGATGGGCGCGACGATGGGTGAACTCTCGCAGGGGAGATTCGCGCTCGGCCTGGGCCGAGGCATCGCCGCGCAGTGGCAGATCCTCGGCATCCCCGACGTGACCGGTGCACAACTCTCCGACATGTCCGCGGTACTGCGTCGTTTGTGGTCTGGGGAGATGGTGATCGGGCACGACGGTCCGATCGGCTCCTACCCGCTACTGCACCTCGGGGTGAAGCTCGACGCCCCACCGCCGATCATGCTGGTGACGATGAGTCGTCGAACCCTGGAGCTCGCCGGTCAGATGGCCGATGGCGTTGTGCTGCACACCTTTCTGAGCGCCGATGCGACTCGGCGCGCCGTGGGCCACGTCCGCGCCGCCGCGCAGCGAGCCGGGCGTGACCCCGCGTCGATCCGCATCTGGTCGGTCCTCGCCACCGCCACCGACGACCTCGACGAAAACGACCGGATGCGCCGGCTATACGGGCGGTTGGCGACCTATCTGCAGGGCTACCCGGGCCCGCTGATGGCCGCGAACGGTTGGTCGGATGCCGATCTCGAACGTGTCCGTGCCACCGCGGCTTTCACCAACGCCCGCGGACCGATCGACGCGACCGCGACCGTCGACGAGCTCGCGGAGCTGGCCGACGCCATCCCCGATGCCTGGGTGTCCGATTCGGCGATCGGCGACGCCCATGGTGCGGCACGATCCGTGGCTGCCCAATTCGATCTCGACGTCGACTCGGTGATCCTGCACGGCGCGACCCCGACCGAACTGACGCCGGTCGTCGACGCTTACCGGCAGATCCGACCGGAGACGACGCGAAAACTGCCCACGAATCCCGGAAGGATGACTCCGTGAGCGCGATACCCACCGCCGCAGACGATCTCACCGCCGAGCGGCTCACCGACATCCTGCGCAGCGCCGACCATGACGCCGAAGTCACGTCGGTCTCGGCCGAACCGGTGGGCACTGGGCAGATGGCCGGGTCGTATCGGATCCGCCTGACCTACGCCGAGGCCTCCCCCACGCTGCCCGACACCATGATCGCCAAGATGGCCACCGGGCCACAAGATCAGCGTGACTTCGCCTGTGGAGCATTCCGCAACGAGGTCGGATTCTACCAGGACCTCGCGAGCACCTTTCGGGTGCCGGTGCCACGGCACTTCGGTTCGGTCATCTCACCTACCGGCGCCGAGTTCGTGCTGTTGCTTGAAGACATGGCCGACGCGCGTCAGGGCGATCAGATCGCCGGATGCACACCGGCGCAGGCGGAATCGGTGGCGATCGCGGCCGCCGTCCTCCACGGCCCACGATGGAACGACGCCGACCTCATCGACCGTTTCCCACTGCCCACCGACGACGACCGGGCACTCATGGAGTCCGTGCTCGAACCGATGGCCCAGGTCTACCGCGACCGATTCGCACCGGTCGGCATCGACGACGGCGCAGTGGAGTGGCTGGTGGCGCAGGCGGGCGACTGGCTGGTCACACCGCAACGCAGCGTCGCCCTCGTCCACGGCGACCTGCGCATCGACAACGTCCTGTTCGGCGCCGACGACACCGTCACCATCATCGACTGGCAGACCATCGTTTCCGGTAACCCACTGCGCGACATAGCCTTTCTCTTGAGCACGAGCCTCACGGTCGACGATCGACGTGCGCACGAACGCCGGATCGTCGCCGCATACCATGACGCGCTCCTGTCACACGGGGTGTCGGGATACTCGCCCGAGGAATGCTGGGACGACTACGTCGCCAACCTCATCCAGGGACCGCTGATCGTGGTATTCGGCTCTGCGGCAGCCCAACCGACCCCGCGCGGCGACACGATGTTCGAGACAATGCTGCATCGCAGCGCAACGGCGATCGACGACCTGGTGGCGAGCCGATGAAGCTCGTCATCGGTGGCAACGGATTTCTCGGGTCGCATCTGGTCCGACAGTTGTTGGCTGACGGTTCCGACGTCCGCGTGTTCACGAGGCCGACAAGCGATCTGCGCGGACTCGCGGATCTCGACTTCGAGCACGTGACCGGCGATCTGTTCGACACCTCCTCGATCAGGAGCGCAATGCAGGGCTGCCGCACTGTCTTCTACTGCGCGGTCGATACCCGAGCATGGCTCTCGGACCCGGCTCCGCTGTTCCGCACCAACGTCGAGGCCATTCGCAACGTTCTCGACGTGGCCACCACATCCGGACTCGATTCCTTCACCTATACGAGCACCATGGCGACGATCGGTCGTCATCCCGGCCGGATCGTCGATGAGACAGACGACTTCAACTGGGACGACTCCGCGACCGACTACGTCAGATCGCGCGTTGCCGGCGAACGGCTGGCCCTCGGCTATGCCCACGACGGCCGAGTTCCGGTCGTGGCAGCATGTGTCTCCAACACCTATGGCTCAGGCGACTGGCAGCCCACTCCACACGGGTCATTCGTGGCGGCGGCCGCATTGGGCAAGATGCCCTTCGGAGTTCGTGGCATGAAGGCCGAGGCCGTCGCCGTGGACGACGCCGCCACGGCGTTGACTTCCGCCGCCGATCGGGGACGACCGGGCGAACGCTACATCGTGTCCGAGCGTTTCATCGATCTCGGCGAGGTGATCACCACCGCAGCTCGAGCGGCCGACGTACCCCCACCGCGCCTCGTGCTGGGCAAGGCCGCGTTGTACGGAGCCGGCGCGGTCGGCACCGCCCGCGCTCGGATCACCGGCCGCTCGCAGCGCCTGAAGATCGACACCGTCCGGTTGATGCACCACATGTCGCAGATGAGCCACGCGAAGGCTGAGACCGAACTGGACTGGCACCCACGCCCGGTCACCGACGCCATCGCCGATGGTGCCCGATTCTGGCTGGAGCGCAAGCGCAACCGTACTGAGGCCAAGGAGTCGCCTTCCGCCGGCTGAGGCGTTGCCCTGAGGAGCGAGCTTGCGAGCGGCTTTTCTACCGATGGCTGAGGTGCGAGCGAAGCGAGCCTCGAAGCCCCCCTGGTGAGATGACATTCGTTGTCTCACCAGCCCTTCGAGGCTCTCGGCTGGCGCCTCGAGCACCTCAGGGAGCGGAAGGAGTCGGTTGTGCGATGCCTGATCGACGCACGTCACCCGAGCAACTCGGCCAGTTCCTCGAGGCTGTACGGCGCGCTGTCCTGGTGGTCGCGGTAGGCGACGAAGCTGGCCTGTTGCGGTTCGAATCTGCCGATGAATCCGCCTGATGCGCTGAAGATCTGGCCGGAGATGTGGTCGGCCGCGTCGCCGGCAAGGAAGGTGTACAGCGGTGCGACGTACTCGGGCGGTGCCGGGTCGAGCGCGGCGTCACGAGTGAGTTCGTCGAGGATGCCTCGCTCGTGCAGACTCTCGATGTGGCGCACGTAATCGTCGCCACTGGACAATCGCGATTTCGCCCCCGGCATCACGACATTGATCCGCACCCCGTGTGGTGCGAGGTCGGAGTTGGCCGCGAGCGCCAATGCGTTCACGCCACCCTTGGCCGCCGGATAGCCACTGCCGCCGAATAATCCGAGGGAAGCGGCCGATCCGGTGAGCACGATGGACCCCGACCGTTGTTCGGCGAACACCCGGCCCGCTGCCTGCGTGATGTGGAAGGCGCTCATCAGGTGGGCGTCGATCTGCTCGCGGAAGTCTGCGGTGTCGATGGTGAGGATCGTCGATCCGGCCGGTTCGGCAATGCCGGCACAGTTGATGGCGATGTCGAGCGCCCCGAACTCCGAGAGCGCGGTGTCGACCATCTGTTGTGCGACACCGTCATCGCCCGCGGATCCGCAGACCCCGACCGCATACCCGCCACCACCGCGGATCTCGGCCACCGTGTCGTCGACCGCACTCTTGTCCCGGCCGTTGACGACCAGCGAAACACCCTGCCCCGACAGCGCATACGCGACGGCCAGACCGATCCCGCGGGTGGCGCCGGACACGATGGCCACCCGCCCGGACAGTCGGGCGGTCACCGGTGGTCTCCCCTCACCGCCCGGCATCAGGCCGAACTGCCCACGGGCGTGATGGGTATCGACCGTCCACGATCGGTGAACTCGAACGTCGAGCCGGAACTGAAACGTGCGATGGCCACCTCACCAGACTCCTTGTGCGCACGCTCCCCTACACGGAAGCGCACCTCGAGTCCGGCGTCGGTCTGCGTGGAGTCGGCGATCTCCCAGTGCTCGTCGACGGCGGTCGCGATCGCCTGCAGCGGTTCCAGATGGTCACTGTCGATCAGGCTGAGCCAGCCACCGTCGTCCACCGCGGCCGACGAAGACGGAATGGTGACCACCACGTCGTCGCCATCGGCCCGGACTGTGACACCCGTGTACTGAACGGGCCCGAGGCACGGATGCAGGGCTATGACCGACGCGAGACCGGCGGCGTCGCGCGGCAGATCCAGTGCCTGCCGTAGCCGGTCGGCGGCCAGGCCGGCGATCCCGGTGAGCTGCTTACCGTAGATCTCCCGCGCCTGTTCCTCGGTCTCGGCCTGGCGCCGAACACTCCACAGGAATCCGAGAGCCAGCAATTGATGTTGCAAGGCAACCTCTTCGGCGATCCGGACCAAGGCCGTATGCGACCACTCACGGAACTGGATGTCCTCGAACAACGGACCCCGGTAGTCGACGAAACCGTCCGTGGCCGACTCGTCGATCGGCGACAGGGCCACCGAACCCGCTTGGGTCGTGAACATGTCGACGGCGTCGGCCGGCAACGGCAGTTCGTCGCGATCCGGTTCTATGGTCACCGTCCACGCGCAGTGCGGATGTCGATCCGCCGGCCGCCGCGGCGGACGATGGATCGGGCGAATACGCGCACGACGGTTGGTCGCGATCGCGGTGGCGTCGAAGGTCGGGTCCTCGATGTCGTGACACATGGTGGTCACGTAGTCGTCGCCCATCGGCTCGACGTCCATCAGCGCGCCACAGTGATTCAGCACGAACGAGCCGTGGTAGCGGTCCTCGATCTCGTAGCGGAAATCCATGAACTGCGGCGGCGCACCGATGTCGAGCTGGAGGCATTTGAACATGTCCTCCACGCCGTCACCGTCGATACCCAGCGCCGCGCGCATGCGGTAGGTGTACACCGGGCTCGCGGCCATCCACTCCTCGATGGCCACCTGACCCATCACATCCCGTCCGAAGGCGCTGATGAGATGGGCCATGCCGCTGCGGTCGATCATCTGACCCGAGAGCAGGAGCTCGGGCACCAGGGTGGCGAGCTGAGGTTGACTCAGACCTGGGTAGGTCGGGGCTGTTTGAGTCACGTCAGGTCACCAGAACGCGACGGGCGCCTTGCCGAACGGATACCAGCCGGGCTGATCGCCGGTGGCCTTCTCGATCCGCTTGAGCATGCCGTCGCTCATCGCGTTGTTCTTCAGCATCTCGATGAACAGTGCCGATACGTTTCCATAGTCGAAAAAGTCTCGCTGCCACGAGAACTGGAAGTTGCCGCCGTACTTGAACCAGCTTCCCTGGATACCTTCGAGCGCGTATTGGGTTCCGTCCTCACGCTTGCCCTCGTACACCTGCTTCCACAGGCCGATCATGGATCCGGTCTGGTCGTCGATGACCCATTCCTGGTAGGGATACTCCCAACCTTCGAGGCCTTCCATTTCCTGGCCGAGTGCGATATCGCGGATCTCGTCCCGACCGACGGCCATGAAGTCCTTGTCCGGACCGTAGTTCCACCCGTAGGTGGCGTCCTCGGTGTAGAACTCCGCCAACGGTTTCCAGTCGCCGGCCTTCTCGGCCTCGATGTTGGCCGCGAGCCAGCGCTCTTTCATCTCTTCCAGTTCGGCACGATCAAAAGGCATTGTCACTCCACTTCATTCGTTCTCGATGATTCGCAAGGCCTGGGTCGGGCAGTAGTGCACGCCTGCCTCGACCTCCTCGCGCTGACTTTCGTCGGGATGGTCGTTGAGGATCTCCACGTGGTCGGAATGTGCCTCGAAGACGTCGGGGGCCTCCATCTCGCACATACCGTGTCCTTGGCAGATGTCGAGATCGACCTCGATGCGCATGGCCGTCATGCTCCTGCACCTGCGGGAGCGTCGGTACGACGACGATACTTCACGCGGCACGGCTGCTGGAGCTGAACGACCATCTTGGAGTGGTCGTTTCGGTAGGACTCCGACGGCTGGAGCATCTCGAACTCGTAGTTCTGGAAGAGCACCGAGAAGATCGCCTTGAGCTGCATGATCGCGAATTGTGCACCCACACAACGGTGCCGGCCGGCACCGAACGGAATCCACGTCCACCGGTTCACCAGATCCTCTTGGCGCGGCTTCACGTAACGGTCGGGATCGAAGGAGTCCGGATTCGGGAAGTCCTCGGGCAGCCGGTTGGACACCGCCGGCGAGACAGCGATGGTCTGGCCTGCCTTCACCTCGAAGTCCTCGATGTGAAAGTCGTGCTGTACCAAGCGCATCAGGATGATCAACGGAGGGTGCAGTCGCAGAGCCTCCTTGAGCGCGTTCTCGAGCAGCGGCATCTGCCTGGTGTGGGCAAACGTGTACTCCGGTCGTTCGCCGGCCGGTGTGTCACCGTAGATCTCGTCGAGTTCGTCGTAGACCCGCTTCATGTAGTCGGGGTTGCGCAGCAATTCGATCAGTGTCCACGCCGCCGTTCCCTGCGTGGTGTGATGGCCCGCGAACATCATCGAGATGAACATGCCGGTGATGGTGTTGGCATCGAACCCGACCTGGATCAGGATGTCCATCAGATCGCGATCTTCTTTGTCTTCAACAGGATTCGCGACCCGCTCGTCCATCACGCCCTGGATGAACTCGACGAGCTCGGCGCGCGCGGAATCGCGCTTGCGGAAGCTCTCGATGTCGGCGTGCATGTCGACATAGGCGATAGGGTCGGTGCCCTTCTCCAAGTCGTGGAACAGCTCGGACACATGCTTGTTGAGCTGTTCGCGGAACTTCCGGCCGATCAGGCAGGCCGACGACGTGTACAGAGTCAGCTCACCGAAGAACTCCAGCAGGTCGATCTCACCTTCGTCGCCCCAGCCGGCGATGATGCGTTCCACCTCGTTGGGGATGGTGACCGCGTGCTGCTTCATGTGCGGGCCCTTGAGGGCCGAGTTGTGAATCGCCTTGGACCGCTCCTCCGGGCTGGCGTCGAACACCACGCCCTCGCCGAACACCGGAGTCATGAACGGATAGGCGGCGGCCTGGTCGAGGTCTTCCTCGGGCGCACGGAAGAACTCCTCGTTGGCCAGCGCGCCGGAGACGAGGATTACTTCGCGGTCGGCGAGCTGGAACTGGCCGACGTCGCCGCATTCCTCCCGGACCCGCCAAAACAGCGAGATCGGGTCGGTCGCCAGCTCGTCGAGGTGGCCGTGTTCTCCGTCACCGCCGGAGACACGTTTGGGCTTGGTGAGTGCGGTCATGAGCCGGCTCCGTTCGGTGTTGTCGAATCCTGGGTTTTCTGTTCGCGTTTCGCTCGCGGAATGGCGCCTTCGGCCTCGACCTCGACGGAACGCATGTGCGCACCCCGGGGCATCGTGACCATCGCGGCAACGGCTTGCGCAATATGTTCGGGTGCAAGGAAATTGCCGTGCCGGGCCAGCCCGTGTTTGATCCAGTCGTTGAGCATGTCCTCGGTGTCCTTGGGGTCGAGGTTCATACCCATCCCGGTCAGGGTCTGACCCGGACGAACCACCCCCGCGCGCACTCCGGTGCCCTCGAGTTCGAGTTGGATGGTCGCGACCAGTCCGTCGATCCCCGACTTCGCGGCGACATACGCCGACGACCACGGACGCGGACGAATGGCGACGTCGGAACCGATGAACACGAAATCGCCACGCGTGCGGTCGATCATGCCACCGATCACGGCCCGGTAGATGCGGTAGGCGCCGGTGAGGTGGATGTTGATCTGCGCGGCGAATTCCTCGGGCAACGTGTCGTAGGAGAGGCCCACGGCCAGGTCGCCGGCGCCCGCCACCACGATCTCCAAGGAGCCGAGTGCGGCTTCCGCCTTGGCGACACAATCGAGCACGGACTGCTCGTCGGTCACGTCGAGCGGAACCGCCACTGCCTCACCACCGTTGGCGGTGATCTTGTCTGCCAACTCCTGCAGCTTCTCCACCCGACGGGCCGCCAGCGCAACCGGATATCCGGCTGCGGCAAGCCATTCGGCCGTCGCGGCGCCGATACCCGACGACGCGCCGGCGACCAGGACCGGACGACGGTCGGGATGAGGAATGTAGGCCATCAGCGCACCTGCACTTTCACCGGAAGCTCCGCAAACCCACGTACGTTCACCGAATGCACGCGCACCGCGTTCTCGATGTCGATGTCGACCGATTTGATTGTCTTGACCACCTCGGCGAGGCCGACGTTGGACTCAAGCCGGGCGAGATGCGCACCGAGGCAGAAGTGTGCGCCCATACCGAAACTCATCAGGGCCTGGCTGCAGTCCCGCCCGATCTGATAGCGGTCGGCGTCGGCACCGAAGACATCTTCATCGCGGTTGGCCGAGCCGACGAGCAGGAGCACACGATGCCCCTCGGGAATCACGAGATCGCCGTAGGGCGCATCCTGAACGACGCGTCGCAGCACCATCTGAGTCGAGTTATCATAGCGCAGCGTCTCCTCGGTCCAGTCCGGCACGAGAGCCTGATCGGCGAGCACCTTGGCGAGTTCATCGGGATTCTGCCAGCCCCAATACAGCGCGTTGGCAAGCAGTTTGGTGGTCGTCTCGTTCCCGGCCACCACCATCAGCACCATGAAGCCGACGATCTCGTCCTCGGTCAGCTTGGTGTTCTCGCCGGTCTCGTCGTCCTTGATCTCGGCCTCGATCAGCGCCGACACCAGATCCTCGCCCGGGTTCTTGCGCCGGTCGGCAATCAGCGCCGAATAGTACTTGTGCAGTTCGAGATACGCATAGATCGCGGCTTCCGGGATGTCGAGGACACCCTCTTCGCGGTGTAGCAACAGATCCGACTGGTGCCGTAGATGCGCGCGGTCGGCAACCGGCACTCCGAGCAACTCCGAGACCACATCCATCGGCAGCAGACCGGCAAAGTCTGCGACGTAGTCGAACTCGCCCTTCTCGAGGCAGATATTCCAATGCTGCTGCGTCAGTTGCTCGATGCGTTCGGAGAGCTCGTTGACGCGGCGCGGCGTGAACCCCTTGGACACCAGCTTGCGAATACGCATGTGCTTGGGATCGTCCATCGCGAGAAACGACATCGACTTGTGTGCGTCGGGACCGTAGGACGACGGATCCATCGACACGCCCCAGCTGTTCGACAGGCGCACCGTGTCGCGGAAACCGGCCCGCACATCTTCGTGGCGCGCCAACGCCCAGAAGTCCATGTCGGCGTTGTAGTACACCGGCGCTTCGTTGCGTAGCCGAAGGTAGGTCGGATACGGATCCTCGTGGAAGTCATAGGCATAGGGATCGAACGGGAGGCGTTTCTCCATCCCGTCGGTCCCGAGGGTGATCTCGGTCATCACTTCTCCATCAGTAGATGTGCGGCTGCGACAAGACGTTCGGAAGTCTGCTCGTAGGTCATGTGCCCCATGCCGGCGTGCACGAGGCCGCCGGCGTAGATCATTTCCAGCGCGTCGAGCAGCGGGCCAGGATTCTCCGGGTCCACTTCGAGTGCTTCGGCCAGCCGTACGCGGATGAACCCACCGATGCGGAGGCGCAGGTGCTCGACGTCGGGGTCGGTGCCCAGCAGCGCCATGGTCACCGCACCGCCGAGTTGCCCTTCGCCGGCCACCACCATCGACACCTCGCGCAGCACCTGCGCGACGCGCTCGGTATGGGTCGCGGTGGGGTCCGGCTCGGAGACCCCGGCAGACAGTCGGCGCCAGAACACCTCCGCCACCAGGTGGCTCTTCGACGAGAAGTAGGTGTAGGCGGTCGCGGGCGCCACCCCGGCCAACTTGGCCACCGACCGGACGGTGAGTCCGTCGAATCCGTCCTGGTTGAGGATGTCGACGGCTGCATCGGTGAGCTTGGTGACCGTCTCCGCCTGCTGCTGTGTCAGGCGCCGACGAGTGGATTCCTGAGATACGGGACTGGACATGTGAGTGAGGCTACACTAGGTTTGATCACGAGTCCAGACACCTGTCCAGATGGTAGTTCAGTCATTATGGGAGCCCAGACCATGGCACTACGCCCCGCATCCGCGTCGGATCTGTTGATCGACGGCAAACTAACCCCAGGCCAGGGTGGTGTCTTCGACATCGTCAACCCGGCAACCGAAGAGGTCATCGGCCAGGCCGCAGACGGCACCGCCGACGACATGTCCGCGGCGATCGCCGCAGCACGCAACGCCTTCGACAACACCGACTGGTCGCGCGATCACGCGCTGCGTGCGCGGTGCCTCCGCCAGTTGCGCGACGCCCTGCTCGGGCACGCCGACGAGTTCCGGGCGCTGGCCACCGAGGAGATCGGGTGCCCGGCCTTCCTCACCGGTGGGCCGCAGTTCGAGGGTCCCGTCAACGATCTGGGCTACTTCGCCGATCTCGCCGACAACTTCGCCTGGACCGAGGACCTCGGCAACGCCAAGCCGATGGGCCTGAAGAATCATCGCGAGATCCGACGCGAGGCCGTGGGGGTCGTCGGTGCGATCACCCCGTGGAACTTTCCTCATCAGATCAACTTCGCCAAGATCGGTCCGGCACTGGCCGCCGGCTGCACCGTGGTGCTCAAACCCGCACCCGACACCCCGTGGGCCGCCGCTCTCGTCGGCAAGGTGATCGCCGAGGAGACCGACTTCCCGCCCGGCGTCATCAACATCGTGACCTCCAGCGACCACGCCGTCGGCGCACAGTTGTCGACCGATCCCCGAGTGGACATCGTGTCCTTCACCGGGTCGACGGCGACGGGCAAGAAGGTGATGGCCGCCGCGTCGGAGTCACTGAAGAAGGTCTTCCTGGAACTCGGCGGCAAGTCGGCGTTCATCGTCCTCGACGACGCCGATCTCGGCGGGGCCTGCGCGATGGCCGCCTTCGCGGTGGTCACCCATGCCGGCCAGGGCTGCGCGATCACCACGCGTCTGGTGGTTCCGCGCGAGAAGCTCGACGACGCCATCACGGCAACCCGAGATGCCCTGGCGGGCTTGCCTGCCGGTGATCCCACCGACGGCGGCACCATCTGCGGTCCGCTGATCTCCGCGGTCCAGCGCGAGCGCGTCGAGTCCTACATCGCGCTCGCGAAGGAAGAGGGCGGCACCATCGAGATCGGCGGCGGCCGTCCCGCCGACAAGGAGAAGGGATTCTTCGTCGAGCCCACTCTGATCTCGGGTCTCGACAACTCCGCGCGCGTCGCCCAGGAGGAGATCTTCGGGCCGGTGCTGGTGATCATCCCCCACGACGGCGACGACGACGCGATCCGCATCGCCAACGACTCCCCCTACGGACTATCAGGCATGGTCTACGGCACCGACGAAGACCGAATCAACAAGGTGGTCAACGGTGTTCGCACCGGGACCATGGGCATCAACGGCGGCATCTGGTACTCGGCCGACGTCCCGTTCGGCGGCTACAAGCAATCCGGCATCGGCCGCGAGATGGGTGTCGCCGGTTTCGAGGAATACCTCGAGACCAAGGCCGTCGCCCGCCCCGCTTAGCAATCACCCCACCCACCACGCTGGTCGAGCCGACACCGAGCCCCTGGGCGAGGCGTCGCGTCGAGACCACCACGCAACCCCACAACAAGAAAGCACTCCATGACCACAGGACGTTTCGAGAACAAGACCATCATCGTGACCGGTGCCGCCGGTGGGATCGGTGAGGCCTACGCGCGTGGGCTGGCCGACGAGGGCGCCAACGTCGTCGTCGCCGATCTGGCCGACGAGAAGGGCAAGCAGGTGGCTGCCGACATCGGTGGGCTCTATGTCAGTACCGATGTCTCCGACGAGGCTTCCGCGCAGGCGCTTGCGACGGCAACGGTCGACACGTACGGCACCATCCACGGTCTGGTGAACAACGCCGCCATCTACGGCGGCATGAAGCTCGACTTCCTCATCACGGTGCCGTGGGACTACTACAAGAAGTTCATGAGCGTGAACCTCGACGGTGCACTCAACGTGACCCGCGCGATCTACCCGCACATGAAGGATGGCGGCGCCATCGTCAACCAGTCTTCCACTGCTGCTTGGCTGTACAGCGGTTTCTACGGTCTGGCGAAGGTGGGTATCAACGGACTCACCCAGCAGCTCGCCACCGAACTGGGCGGACAGAACATCCGGGTCAACGCCATCGCACCGGGGCCGATCGACACCGAGGCCACCCGGACCACCACCCCCAAGGAGATGGTCCAGGACATCGTGAACGGTTTGCCGCTCAAGCGTTTCGGACAGCCCGAAGATCTGGTGGGCATGTGCAAGTTCCTGCTCTCGGATGAGGCCAACTGGATCACTGGCCAGATCTTCAACGTCGACGGCGGCCAGGTCATCCGGTCATGAGCGACCTTCGTCTCGGCTACGTCGGGCTCGGCAACATCGGTGGACCGATGGCAGGCCGGCTGGCCAAGTGGTCCGGCGGTCTCGCGGTGTTCGACCTCGCACCCGACGCCGTCGCCAAGGTGGTGGATCAAGGTGCCCGCGCGGTGGATTCGCTGGCCGAGTTGGCCGCCGACTCGGACATCGTCGGGATCTGCGTCGTCAACGACGAACAGGTCCGTACGGTCGTCGCGGGAGAAGGTGGGCTCCTCGACTCGGCGAAGCCCGGCACCATCATCACCGTGCATTCGACGATCTCCCCCGACACCGCAACTGACTTGGCCGCAACCTGTGCGGGCAAGGGCGTCGTGCTGCTCGACGCACCGATCTCGGGTGGCGCACCGGGCGCCGAGCAGGGACGGCTTGCGATCATGGTCGGGGGCGACCGCGAGTCCTATCTCAAGCTCAAGGAACCGTTCTCGCTGGCGGCCGAGATGATCGTGCACGCCGGTGAGGAGGTTGGCGCCGGGACCAAGATGAAGCTCGCCCGCAACCTCCTGCATTTCATCTCGTTCACCGCGACCACCGAGGCGGCGCGGCTGGCCGAGGCGGCCGGCATCGACATCGCCAAGCTGGGCAAGGTGGTTCGCCACACCGACGCCATCACCGGCGGCGCCGGGGCAATCATGTTGCGCGACAGCACCGCACCGATCGCCGACGACGACTTCTGGTACGGCGTGTTCACCCATGTCCGCGCGCTGGGTGAGAAGGATCTGTCCCTGGCGCTGGAACTCGGCGATAAGCTCGACGTGGAACTCCCCCTCGGCGCGATCGCCCTGCGCGATCTCGCCGCGGGACTCGGAGTGCCACACAAGGAAGGAGATCCGTCATGACGTCAGGAACGGCAGTCGGGGGCGAAGGTACCGAACAGCGCAAGCGGGGCGTCGACATGATGTCGAAGGTCTATGGCTGGGAGATGTCCGACGGTCCCGGATTGCATTTCGCGCACACCGCCGACCAGTTGTTCGCCGAGGTGTGGACCCGCGAGGGTCTGTCGATGCGCGATCGGCGTCTACTCCTTCTCGGAGCGCTTGCCGCAGGCGGTCAGGTCGATGTCGCCGAGATCCAGGCGGGCGCAGCCCTGGGCAATGAGGAGCTCACCCCCGAGCAACTCGAGGAGATCGCCCTGTTCCTCTGCTACTACGTGGGATGGCCCACCGGAACCAAGATGAACATGATGTTCGGCGAGGTCATCAAGAAGCACCGTAAGGCGCAGGCCCGCGAAGCACAGGGGTGACGGTGCTGTTTCGAGAATTGGCCGGCGGCAACGGGTGTTCGCTCCTGAGCGCCACCCCCGGACCGGACCTCGATGCCCACGGTTACGTCGAGACCGAGTATGCGGTCAACGGCATCGTCCGTGGGGTCACGGCGAACGGCGACGCCGATCCCGCCGAGTTCGTGACCCGAATCCTCGTTCGACGCCCCGTATCGGCCGAAAGCTTCAACGGCACGCTCGTCGTCGAATGGCTCAACGTGAGCAGCGGAAACGATGCGGCACCCGAATACACCTATCTCGCAGAGGAACTCGTTCGCGGCGGCTTCGCGTGGGTCGGGGTGTCGGCGCAGTACACCGGCATCGAGGGTGGCGCGGGTTCGGTCGGTGATCTCGGGCAACCGGGCCCACAGAGTCTCGCTGCCAAGGACTCCGCGCGCTACGGCATGCTGCGGCACCCTGGCGACGCCTATTGCTTCGACATCTTCGGCGCCATCGGCGAGGTGCTGGGTCTGCCCTCCGACGACGCGCACCCACTGGCCGGGTTGTCGGTGACACGCACGCTGGCCGTGGGTGAATCGCAGTCCGCGATGGCGTTGACCACCTACGTCAACCGATTCGCCGGCGACCATCAGGTATACGACGGCTACCTCATCCACAGCCGCTCGGTGTCGGGGTTACCACTCGGCGAGGTGGGTGCGCCGAGCGACATCGAATTGGCCTTCACCGGCGAACCCGCTCCGGTCCGCGACGACCTCGCGGTACCGGTGTTCACGGTGCAGACCGAGACGGATCTGCTCACCAACTTCCGCTATCACTGTGCCCGGCAACCGGATACCGATCGGGTACGCACCTGGGAGGTCGCGGGTGCGGCGCACGCGGATCTGCATCAGATCGGCCCGTACGAGGAGATGCTCGGCTGCCCGACTCCGGTCAACCGTGGTCAGCAGCGTTTCGTGTTGCGTGCGGCGCTACGTCATCTGCACGGCTGGGTCGCCGACGGCACCACACCGCCGGCAGGCGAGCCACTCACCCTCGAGCACTCCCCCGACGCCGAACCCGTCTTTGTGACCGACGAGATCGGTAATGTTGTCGGCGGGGTTCGCACGCCGTGTGTCGATGCGCCCACCCAGGTCTTGAGCGGCGTGGTGGCAGACCCGGTGTCCCGGATCTGTCTGCTCTTCGGTTCCACCACAACGGTTCCCAGCGACCTGCTGGCCGCCCGGTACGGCACCCGCGACAAATATGACCGTCACTACCGCGACGCCACCGAAGCCGCCATCGCCGGCGGGTTCGTCCTCGCCGACGACCGCGACGAGATCCTCGCCGACGCGAATCCGGATCTCGTGCCCTGAGCCATCACTCACCCCGTCGCGCGCCGCAACCCCACCGCTCCCTGAGGTGCTCGAGGCGCTAGCCGAGAGCCTCGAAGGGATGGTGAGACAAACGAATTCGGCGACCAACGAGCGAACGTCACCAAGCCTTCGAGGCTCGTCGCTAGCGCTCCTCGCACCTCAGGCAGCGGAAGGGTGGCACCTCACCAGGCCCTTCGAGGCTCGCAAGCTCGCACCTCAGGGACCGGAGGGACATCGGCTTGATCAGCGAGAAACGCATCGGTCGCTCGCCGGATGTCACCGGAGATGGCGTGTCCGACATGACTTCCCGGGTACCAGTGCACGTGTCCACCCCAGTGGTCGTACAGGCGTTGCGCGGCGGTCACCGACGTCACGCGATCGTTGAGCGCGGCGACCACCATCCGACGGCCCGGCGCCGCAAAGGGTTCCACCGACAGTGGGTCGATGACCGACGAGACGGCGCGCACCGCGTCGGAGTTCATGAGTCGCGCGAGCGCCTTGCCCTTGGATCCGCCGCGGGCCATGTGGTGGGCCAGAGTGGCGTGCATGTCGAGCATCGGCACGACCGCGAGCACCGAGCTGACCCGCGGATCGAGCGAAGCGACCAGCGACGCGATGGGGCCGCCCAGTGAGGTTCCGGCAATGGTGATGTCGGCCGGATCGTGCGTGTCGATCCACGTGATCAGCGAACGGATCTCGGCGACTGCGCGCATCGTCATCACCACGTTGCGCAGCGGATCGAATCCGGGGTAGGCAACCTGCTCGACGCGCCGCGAACCGTGCGCGGGCAGCACCGGGAACACGACGTCATAGCCGAGGTTCTTGTGCAGGTGCGCAGCACGGAAGGCGTACAGGTCGTCGGCGCGGCCCTGCGCGGCGCCGTGCACCCAGATCAGCCAGCGTCGTCCGCTGCGGCCCCGGGTCAGCACGCGCACCGAGGCCACCCCATCACGGTAGGGGTCCACTCCGGCGACAGACGACGGAACGGCCGCGTCGACCCGGTAGTCGATGTGATGAAAACCCGTGGTGCCGAACACTCGTCGACGCCGCGACAAGATCCGCGGCACAGTCGGCTCGGTGTTCATCCCGACCGTGCCCGCGGCGGCGAAGTCGTCGGCGACCGCCTCGCAGCGCTGTACCGCATCCTCGACATCGGACAGCGCCGGGATGTCGCGGATCACCGAGTTGACCGCGATGAAGAATTCGTCGATGGCGGTCTCGCCGACCGCGCGCGGCCCGCATCCTGCCGGCGGGATACCAGCCGGCGCATCGCCCTGACCGGCGTTGCGGGCGCTGCCCACTGCACGGGGCAGCACGCCGGCGAAGAGGCCGACGCGGGCGAACGCGGACTCCCAGTCGGTCACCCGACGTCCTGCGTTGCGACCGGTTCACGATCGCCGATGCCGAGCGCGGTTTCCACCTCGGCCAGTGACTCTCGGACGCGGTCGATGAACGCGGCGGGTTCGGGCATGGATTCCGGAGTGGCGATCAGCCCCATCGAGATTCGGCCCGCATAGCTGTAGGCGGTCAGATTCACGTCGGCCGGGGCGATCGCCAACGCGAAGGAGATCCAGTCGACGACCTCGATGTCGCCGACCCACCGTGTCTCACGGGGTCCCGGCATGTTGGCGGTGGTGATGTTGTTCATCACCAGCGGAGCCCGGTGCGCGGCGACCGCGCGGAACACCGGCCCGAGTCGTCCGGTGTAGGTGGCGACCTTGGCGGTCAGGTCGAATCCCAGGTCTCGCCGACGACGCACGGTTGCCTCGCAGCTCGCGGCGGTCTCGACCACCCGCTCGACGGGATCGGCCAGATCGGTACGGAGATAGGCTGCGGCCGTGGCGATCTCATTGCCTTCGGTTCGGGTGGACGCGAGATCCTTGCACACGCCGAAGACGGTGACCGAGATTCCCGGTTCCTCACCGCGGGCCAGCAGTTCGGCACGCTTGGCGCCTGCGATGATTCCGTGCAGCGCACCGTTCACCGTGGTGTCGGTGGCCAGCGCAACGCGTTGCACCGATGCCAGGGGGATGTCGCCACTGGCACACACCCGCTGCGCCCCGCTGCGCGCGTTGAAGCTGTTGCGTCGCACGGTCAGTGGTTTCGGGATGCGGCCACGGCCCGTGGCGTTCCGTTTGACGTGCGCGGCACGAGCGAAGTCGCCGACGACCGTCGGCACCCCGCGCAGCAGCTTCCACGACTCGGATCGGGCCGCTCGAAACAGTCCACGCGCGTCGTGCCCGCTGTTCAGCGAGCCGATCGGGGCCGGCGTCACCTGTTGACCCGGCAGGCTGGTTGCCGCCATGAACGTGTTGAGGGCGGCCAACCCGTCGGCCACCGCATGATGCACCCGGATCACCACGGCCTGCCGACCGTCGGCGAGGCCGTGCACGAGCGTGAGTGCCCAGAGCGGTTGTGTGCGATCGAGTTTGCGGACGGCGAGGTCGGCGAGCACCGCGTCGAGTTCGTTCCGCCCGCCGGGGGCCTCGAGAACCATCTCGTCGAGGTGTGCGTCGATGTCGAAGTCCTTGTCGCGCACCCAGAACGGACGCGCGCCATAACCCGAGAGATACTCGAGACGCTGCGTCGCACGCGGGAATCTGCCCAGATAACCAGGCAACACCTCGCGCAGTTCGGCAAGAGTCACGACACGACCGCGACGCGAGGTGTCGAGCACCGCGACCTTGAGCGTGTGCATCGGCGTGCTCGGCGTCTCCATGTTCAGCATGAGGGCGTCGGGGCCCGTCATCCGCTCCATGTCAGCTCACCTTCCGTTCAACACCGGCGTCGTCGAGGAGCTCGCGCGTCACGACCTTCCCCGTGGCGTTCCGCGGCAACTCGTCGATGAAGTGGACTTCGCGCGGCACCTTGAATCCCGCCAGTTCGGCACGGACGTGGTCGCGCAGTTGTTCGGCTCCGACCAGGGTCCGGGGCGCACGCACGACGTAGGCGACGAGCCGCTGCCCGAACGTGGCGTCGTCGACCCCGATCACGGCGACCTCACGCACACCCTGATGCGCACCGAGAATCTGCTCCACCTCAAGGGGATAGACGTTTTCGCCACCGGAGACGATCATGTCGTCGTCGCGGCCGACGACGAACAGCAGTCCACTCTCGTCGAGTCGGCCGAGGTCGCCGGACACCATGTGCCCGTCGGCAAATGCCTTGTTCACGTCGGCCGACGTGTAGCCGTCGAAGCCCGAGCTGCTGGCGACGACGATCTTGCCGATTTCGCCGACGGGGAGCTCGCGGTCGTCGTCGTCGAGGATGCGGACGCTGGTGCCCACGAGTGCTCGTCCGGCGGTGTCGGGTGCGACGCGCAGATCCTGCGGGGTGGCCGTACTGATCAGCCCTGCCTCGGTGGCGTTGTAGCTGTTGTAGACGACGTCGCCGAAGCGATCCATGAAGGCCAGCAACGCATCTGGACGCATCCGTGACCCGCTGGCCGTGGCGAACCGCAGCGTCGGCATCGGATGTGCGTCGAGGACGTTGTCGGGAAGGTCCATGATGCGTTCGAGCATCACCGGCACCACCGCGAGACCGGTCGCACCGTGCTCGCGGACCAGATCCAGGGTCGCCTCCGGATCGAAGCGGCGTCGCATGATCATCGTGCAGGTCATCGTCGCCGAGATCGCCACCTGCCCAAAGCCCCACGCGTGGAAGATCGGGGCGGCAATCACGGTGGCCTCACCCGAGCGCCACGGGATGCGATCGAGCATCGCGGCCAGCGAACCTATGTCGGTCGAACCGCCGCGGCGCGCACCCTTGGGGGTGCCGGTGGTCCCGGAGGTGAGCAGCACGATACGTCCCGCCCGGGCGGGACGTGCCGCGCGCCGGCCGAGGTGTGCGGCGATGAGCGAGTCGAGGGTATCGAGCGCCGAACCCGCCTCCTCGACCCACGCGTGCACGTGTCGCAGCTGCGGATTGCGTTGCAGCGCATGGTCGATGAGGTCGTCGAACTCGTCGTCGGCGATCACCAGGTCGACGTTCTCGCGGATCAGCACGTCGGCGAGCTGCGGCGCGGCGAAACCGGTGTTGAGCAGTACCGCGTCGAGGCCGAGTCGCGAGGTGGCGGCCAACGATTCGATGAGACCGCGATGGTTGCGGCACATGATCGCCACGGTCGACACCGGACGGCCGGGCAGATCTGCGATGGCGGCGGCCAGTGCGTCGGACCGGTCGTCGAGCTCACGCCAGGTGAGGCTGCCGGCCTCGTCGATCAGCGCGACGGCGCGCGGTGCGCGTGCCGCGGCCAGGCCGATTCCGCTGACCGGTGAGGCGCCACCGTGTCGGCGCATGGCCAGGCCCATCCGGACGTAGCGGTCGAGGCGGGCGGTACCGAGGAATCCGCTGGTGATCAGTGTCCGGACGAGCCAGACGAGGTGAGCCACACGTTCGCGAAGGTTCTTCATCAGTCTTCCCCTTCCCTCAACCGATGACCGGGAACCGGCGCCGGCGGGCCAGGTCGTCGAGGGCGTGCTGCATGCGCTTGCGCACCATCTCGTCGACGTCGGCAATCTCCGGGTTGGTACCGAATTCGGCGGTGATGTCGATCGGGTCGAGGACTTCGGTGACGAGTTTGGACGGCAGTGGAACGTTGGGCGGGAATCCGGGGGTGATGCCGAACGGGAATCCGAGCCCGAGGGGTGCGCTCTTGATGCGGAGCAGCCGATCGATGCGCAGGAACTTAGCGAGTCCGTCACCGCGATTGATGAAGAGCTGCGTCTCCTGTCCACCGAGCGTGACGATGGGAACGATCGGCACGCCGGCCTCGATCGCGGTCCGCACGTACCCGGTACGGCCCTTGAAATCGATGGTCGCGCTCTGGGTGGTCGGTCGCATCGCCTCCCAGTCACCGCCGGGGAACACGATGGTGGCGGCCCCGGCCCGCAGCGCCTGGACGGCGTTGCGCGGGTGCGCCGGAAGGAATCCGACCTTGCCGAAGATCTGCTTGCCGAATCCGGTGAACACCAGGTCGTGGGCGAGGGTGTACAGGGGCCGCTGCTCGCCGAACTCATCGGCGAAGGCGACGGCGATCACCGGCACGTCGAAGGCCATCAGCCCGCCCGAGTGGTTGGACACGAGCAGAACGCCGCCGTCGGGCACCTTGTCCATGCCCCGGACTTCCGAGCGGAAGTAGGTCTTGGCGACCATGCGCAGGACGGGCAGTACCCGCCCCACCCAGGTCTCGTCGCGTGCGGTGAGGTCGATCGTGTCGGCCATGATGCTCCTGACAACTCTGGCTGCCGGTAGACGCGAATCCCCGCACATGTATGGTCGGGGTTCACGGTTCGGGCAAAATGAGAACCTGTTCTAGTGTCTAATTAGAACACGTTCTAGTTTCTGTGGCCACCGAAGGTAACGAAGGCCACACATCGCAGCTGGGAGCCCCGAATCGTGGAATTCACCCTGGAAGACATCTCCGAAGACGAAGTTCAGCGTCGACGCGAGGTGTATGCGCCGCTTGCCGACACGGTGCGCGAGTTGGTGGACGCCGTCATCCGCACTCAGGTCTCCGACGACGTCATCGCCGACGCCCGGCAACGGATCGCCGAGGTGGTCGCCGAGCTGCAGACCGATCAGATCGACGGTCCGTACGGGGTGCGCTACACACGCGAGTTCACCGGCATGCCGTGGGGCAATGCGGTGATCGGTCTGCGCAACGCGATCGCCCCGCCGATCGTCACCGAGCTGGAACCCGAGGGCGTGCGCAGTACTTTCACGCTCGGCGCGGCCTACGAGGGTCCGCCCGGGCACGTGCACGGCGGCGTGTGCGCGATGATCCTCGACCACGTACTCGGCGAGGGAGCCAGTGCCGACAAGGTGCCCTGCTACACCGGCACCATCACCATGCGTTACCTGCGACCGACGCCGCTGGGCGAACTCGTCGCGCAGTCGTGGATCACCGAGCGCGACGGCCGCAAGAAGATCGTGCACGGCACGCTGTCGGACGCCAACGGGGTGACCGTGGAGGCCGACGGGGTCTTCATCGTGCCGAAGACCTGGAACGGCACCATGCCCCGCGCGAAGAAGGGCTGAGACGATGCGTGCGGCCGTCACCACAGCGGACGGTTTCGAGATGATCGACGTTCCCGACCCGGTGCCGGGACCGCTGGATGTGGTGGTGCGGGTCGCCGCCAACGGCATCTGCGGATCGGATCTGTCCACTGCTCCCCTGCTTCCGCCCGGGGTGATCATGGGCCACGAGTTCGCCGGCGAGGTCATCGCGACCGGTTCCGATGTGGACGCCGCGGCCTGGCCCGCCGGCACACCGGTCGCCGCGATGCCGGTGACCGGATGCGGACGGTGCCGCGCGTGCGTGACCGGCGACATCGCGCGATGCGCCGACGCCCAGACCATGGGCCTCGGCCTGCGTCCCGGCGCCATGGCCGAACTCGTTGCGGTACCGGCCGATTCGTGTGTGCGGCTCGAGGGCTTCTCCGCGGACGTCGATCTGGTGAATGCCGCCATCACCGAGCCGCTGGCCGTCGGGTTGCACGCCGTGCAGGCGACCCCCATCGCGCCCGACGCCCGGGTGCTCGTCATGGGCGCGGGTCCGGTGGGTCTCGCCGTATTGCATTGGCTTTCGCGTTCGCCCGCGGGTGTGATCGCCTGTTCCGACAAGGCCCCGGCGCGGTTGTCGGCGGCGCACGACAACGGAGCCACCGACACCTACGACCCGGCCGATGTGCCGTCGAGTTCCTTCGACGTGGTGATCGAATGCGTCGGCAAACCCGGCGTCATCGGGTCGGCGATGGACGCGGCAGCGCCGCGCGGCACCGTGGTGGTGGCCGGGGTGTGCCTGTCCGAAGACCCGCTGATGCCCGTGCTCGGGGTGGTCAAGGAGCTCACGCTGCGGTTCGTCTCGTATTACACGAGAGACGAATTCGCGGCGTCGGCCCGCGCGGTGGTCACCGGTGCCGTCCGCGTGGCGGACTTCGTCAGCGACCGTGTCGGGCTCGACGAGGTGGGTCGCGTGATGGCCGACCTCCGATCGCCGAGTGATCAGCGCAAAGTGCTGGTTGTGCCGGGACGGACCGCAAGCCGACCGGCTCCGACAGTGGTTGGAGGATGACGTCCTCAAGGTTTTCGAAGGACGAATCCTGTCAGTTGACTTGCCGGTTGCACGGCGCGCCGCACATCTGCACGTTCTCGATCCGCGACCAGAGCGAAACGCTTTGATAGCTGCGACGGCAGTCGCGCACGGTTTGACGATGGTGACGAGGAACACGGCAGATTTCGCACCGATGGTGTCGCGACAATCGATCCGTGGACCCCTTGACTCACCCGGCCGAGACAGATTCACCCAAATAGGCGCGTTCGATCCGTCCGACGTTCGACGCGAGCGCTACTGCACTATCTTCGAGGCGAATCTCGCCGTGCACAAGCACAATTCCTCGGTCGGCGACCTCGAGGGCCAGGCGCACATGCTGTTCGACGAGGACGATGGCCGTGCCGTCGGTCGCGGCAACCTTCCGTAGCACGGGCAGTATCGACTCGACGACCACCGGCGCCAAACCCATACTGAGTTCGTCGATCAGCAGCACCTTGGGGCGTTGCAGCAGGGCACGCCCGATGGCCAGCATCTGTTGTTCACCGCCGGAGAGCTGTCCGGCGTCGACCTTGAGACGGTTACGCAAGGCCGGAAAGTATTCCAGCACTTGCTCGATCGCCTCGGTGTGCCCGTGACGACGAGTGGCCAGGCGGAGATTCTGCACGGTCGTGAGCCGCCGAAACAATGACCGGTCGTCGGGCACGAGTACCAGTCCCGCGCGTACTGCGGCCCGCGTCGACCCGGAGCCCAGCTCGGTGCCGCCGACCACGACCGTGCCGCCCAGCCGCGGTAGCAGCCCGGCGAGTGTCGTCAACAATGTTGTCTTTCCGGCCCCGTTGGGCCCGATGAGAGCCACCACCTCGCCACGCTCGACGGCGAGGTCGAGCCCGCGCACACACGATGAGGAACGCGTATATCCGGCGTCGAGGCCATGGCATTCGAGTGCGGCGGTCATCGCGTCATCTCCTTCTGGGTATCGGCCGCCGTTTCGGGTTCACCGTCTCCGGCACCGGCCGGTGTGCCCAGGTACGCGCGAATCACGTTGGCGTCCTGCCTGATCTGGTCGGGTGTACCTGTGGCGATCACCCTGCCCAGGTCCAGGACCACCACACGGTCGCAGATGTTGAGCACCAGATCCATGTCGTGGTCGACGAGCAACATCGTGATGCCCGCCGCACGCGCGGCCTGTAGTCGTTCACCGAGCCAGGCACTCTCGGTGGTGTCGAGGCCGGCAGCGGGCTCGTCGAGCAAGGCGACCTCGGGTCGGCGGGCGAGCACGCGGGCCACCGACACCAGCTGGCGCTGGCCTTGCGAGAGGTCGGAAGCAGCGGTGTCGGCGAGGTCCTCGATATCGAGGAGCCGCAACACGGAAGTCACCGTGGCGTCGATGTCGCCTGTCGCACCGGCCATCAGGTTCTCGGCGACGGTCAGTTCGTCGTAGAGCTCGATGTCCTGGAAGGTTCGGCCCAAACCGGCTCGACTCCGTCGGAACGCGGGCAGTCCGCCGATGTCATTGCCGTTCAGAGTGATTCGGCCGGTGCACCGTACAAATCCGCCGATGGCATCCATCAAGGTGGTCTTGCCGGCACCGTTCGGTCCGATCAATCCGACGATCTCGCCCTGCCGCACGTCGAAGGTGACGTCGGTGAGCGCGGCGACCTGGCCATAGCGAACGCCGACATCGCCGACGGCGAGCACCACGTCGCCGACAGACGCGCCGGTCGCCGCCGGCGCGATCGACTCGGCCGACGACGTCTCGTCCACCGTGACTGCCGGGCGACGCGCGAAGCGGCCCAGCGGGATACGGCCGAGATGGCCGACCAGTCCATCGGGACTGGTGATGACCGTGACCACCAGCAGAATTCCACTCATCAGCAGGTAGTAGTCGCCGAAACTCCCGAAGCGATCCGACATGAAATACAGCACCCCGCCGGGCGCGAGGAGACCGGCGAGCAACGCGCCGGACACCGACGTCACACCGGCGACGTAGAACACCGCGAACAGGCCCAGTCCGGCGAACACCGCGTAGCTGCCGGCTGTCGCCAAGGTCTGCTGATAGGCGAGCAGCGCGCCGCCGAGTCCGGCGAGGAAGGCAGCCGCGCCGAATGCCACGAGCTTGGTGAGGCCGACGTTGATGCCGGCGGCCGCCGCCGATCGCTCGTTGGCACGGACCGCAAGCATCGACGCACCGTGACCGCTGCGTCGCAGCAGCGCGACCGCCACCGCGCAGATCGTCAGCACCGCGAGACAGACGATTCCGAACGCCAGACGTGGGTAGCCGACTCCCGCACCGATTCCCAGGTCCCACCCGAAGATCGACGGCGGGTCGACCGGCGCCCCCTGCAGACCGCCGTTGAGGCTCGGATTGCGAAACCAGAACGCCTCGAGGAACACCGCGAGCGCCAACGTGGCCACCATCAGCGGAAGCCCGCGCACACGCAACGCCGGCAGCCCGATGACGACGCCGACGACCGCCGCCGCCAGTGCGGCCAGCAGGGGCGCAAACGGAAACGGGACACCCATGTCGACGGTCAGTCGGCTCAACGAGTAGGCGCCGACACCAGCAAGAGTCAACTGCGCCAACGACACCTGCCCCGCATAGCCGGTGACGACCACCTGCGAGAGCGCGATGACTGCAAAGACGATCGACAGGATCACGGCCAGCCGGGCACTGCCCGATGTGCTGAGGAGGGCGATCACCCCGATCACCACACCGATTCCCGTGGACACCAGCAGATGTCGCGGCCGCGGCGACCGGCCCAGGTCTTGGTTGACCACCGCTCCCCGGCCGGGCAGCGGTTGTCCTCGCACGAGGAGAAACACCACGATGAGTATCAGCGGGATCGCCTCGGCCAGACCAGCATCGGGGAACCAGTCCACCAGCGACTGAACGTTGGTCGCCTCCGCTTGCAGCATGCCGATCACCAGGCCTGCACCGACGGTGATGGCGATACTCGCAAAGTTGCCGACGAGCGCGGCCGCCAGTGCCGGGACGATGAACATCGAGTAGGCAACGGGATTCAGCGGGACGATCGGGGCGATCACCACGCCACCGATCGCCGCCGTGCCCGACGACAACGCCCAGTTGCTCACCGCTATTCGGTCCGGCGACAACCCGGTGAGCAGCGCACCCTTCTCCGACTCCGCGGAGGCTTCGGTTGCCATTCCGAATCGGGTGTACCGGAGCACAAGGCCGGCACAGACCGCCAGTCCGACGATGACGGCCGCCAACCAGATGCGGTCCGTCGGTACTGCCGCGTCGCCGATCTCGATAACGTCAGGCTTGAAGATCGCCCCCACCGTGGGAGTGTCGACGCCCACCCGCAGCGCGAGCAGCGCCTGGATGACCAGCATCAGTCCGATGGACGCGACGGCCTTGGCCAGCACCGGCGCCGACCGCATCGGACGAAACACTATGAGATACAGCAGGACTCCGAGTAGCGACGCGATCACCACCGAGAGGATGAGCGCCGGTCCGACACCCAGTTTTCCACCGAGGTCGATACGCGCGGGCAAGCCGGGTATGGGGTTGAGCAGTTCACCCTGACGCGCGAACGCGTAGGTGTAGGCGGCATACAGCGCCACCGCACCGGTCGCGAAGTTGACGACTCCAGAGCTCTTGAAGGTCATGACCAGGGCGAGCCCCAGCGCCGCATACACGGCGCCGTTGCCCAACCCCAGAGCCAAGAAGGCCACATGATCGGTCATCCGATGACCTACGACCTCAGTTGTTGACGACGCTGGTGTTGATGAGTTTGACGTCGTCGTTGACGTCGCTCACCAGAATCGCCTTGCTGCACAGCGCTTTCAGCTGCGGCATCGCCGTCCCGTTGCAGGTGAAGGTCAGTCCCGGCGCGGCGGGCAGCGGAACGTTGGTCGCCGACGACAAGGCCGCGGCAAAGGACTGCGGGGTCACCGGCCCGGTCAGCGACTTGCCCACCTCGCCGAGCGAGGCGATGACCTGATACCCGAGGTAGGCGAGACCGGCCGGATCGGTGTTGGGTGCATACTGGGCCATCACCGACCGATAGAGCACGACCGTCGGGTCCTCCGACGAGGTGTTGACGGTGGTGAACGCCTTGGCACCGGAGACCGCCGACGCACCGACAGCGTCGATGACAGGCTTGTCGATGCAGCTCGCGATCAGGTACTTCTTCACCGACGGCGCGGCGGTCTGCAAGGCCTTGAGAGTGCTGATGCACTGCCGCGTATCGCCGAGAATGGTCACCGCACCGGGCTTTCCGGCCATGGCCGCGGTGATCTGCGGGGTCGGGTCGGCGGCGCTGGCGGGGATCGTGACCACGTCGAGTTCGACACCCGCACGCTGGAACATCGGGGTGCCCAACGCTTTCACCGAAGCCGCGGCGTCACCGCTGTCACCGATGAACACGGTCACCTTCTTCACACCGTCACGTGCGGCCGTCGCGGCCTCACCCATGAGAACCGCCACGATGCCGCCGGTGAGCATGTACGAACCGGGCGAGACCATTTCGACCTGCGAGACCGGCGCCTGGGCGATGTAGGGAATCCCCGCGCCGGCGATGATGGGCAGCATCACGGCACCCTGCGCACCCAAGGGCGTCACCACGGCGGCGACCTTCTGCTCGACCATCTGGTTGGCACAGTTGGTGGCCGACGCGGGCTCCTCCTGTTGTTTGCACACCACCAGGTCGATCTTGTGCCCACCGATGCCGCCGCCGTTGTTGTTCAGGTACGACGCCGCCGCCTCACCGCCTTCGCGGACCATCGGCAAGGTCACCACCCCGCCCTCGGGTGCGATGAATCCGATCTTGATCGGATCGCCGGTCGCCGGGTTGCTCGGCAGGGCCGTCGTCGAGCCGGCCGAACTCGTATCGTCGGAACTGCTGTCATCCGCGCAGGCGGTGACTCCGCCGATGGCCAGCAGGCTCGCGGCCCCGAGGATTCCCGCGGACCGCAGTGCGCGGCGCAGGCGTGAAGATGTGGTCAATGTGGTCCCTTCCTACGGATGACGCTCTCGCGGCGGTTTCCCCCTGTGACCAGCCGAGAAGCAACCTCGAAGCCTTTACTGTAAAGCTCACGGTATGCGTTCTGGGAGCAAGGTAGCGCGAGTGATGGGCGCATGTGAGGCGATTCGTCGGATTCGAGTCGATACCCCTTCGACCGTCGTGTCGGAGACGTGGTTGTGCGTGTACGTTCGGGGAATGGCGCAGAAGGCAATGGCGCAGAAGACGTCGTCTGGGACGCGGCGGGCTCGCGGGTCGATCTCACCGGACGAGATCATCGCGGGCGCTTTTGACGTCGCCAACGAGAAGTCGCTGAGCGGATTCAGTATGCCCATGCTCGCCAAACATCTCGGTGTCGGCGTGACGAGCATCTACTGGTACTTCCGCAAGAAGGAAGACCTCCTCGACGCGATGGCCGATCGCGCCAACGGCGAATACCACGCTGCGACACCGTTCGTCGGTGCCACGGACTGGAAAGACGCACTTCGCCGCCACTTTCGACGGATGCGCGAGGCCTTCCGGGAACAGCCCGTGCTGATCGAACTCACGCTCCTGCGGCCCTACCCTCGGCCGGTCGATCACTCCTCGATGCAGGCGACCGCAGACAAGCTCGACTCGATGATCGGCGCCATGGTGGAGGTCGGCTTCTCCGCCGAGGATGCCCTGGAAATCTACCTGTCGCTTCTGGCGCATGTGTGCGGCGCGGCGATGGTCGCGCACCAGGGGATCTTCACCACCTACGACGGCGGCTTGCCCTCCGGCACCGCCGACGAGAACGCCTCTGTGCCCCTGTTGAATTCGCTGGCGGCCAAGGGCCACCGCATCGAGGATGTGGAGGACACCACCTTCGACTTCACCCTGGAGGCCATCCTCGCCTACGCCGAGAGGACACTGCAACGTGACTGACCCAGCACCGTTCAGCACTGCGGAGACCGATGGTGTCCGCGCGGTCTGGCAGGCGCTCGGCCTTCCAGGGATCGTCGACGTGCACACTCACTTCATGCCGCGCGCCGTCATGGACAAGGTGTGGGCCTACTTCGATTCGGTGGGTCCTCTCGTCGGCCGCGAGTGGCCGATCACCTACCGGGCCGACGAGGACGTGCGGGTGGCCGCACTGCAGGGATTCGGGGTTCGGGCGTACTCGTCACTGGTCTATCCACACAAGCCCAACATGGCCGAATGGCTCAACGGGTGGGCCGCCGATTTCGCCGCCCACCACCCCGATTGCCTGCACACCGCAACGTTCTATCCGGAAGAGCCCGCGACACAGTACGTTTCGCGGGCGATACAGTCCGGCGTGCGAGTCTTCAAGTGCCACATCCAAGTCGGCGACTTCACTGTGCTCGACTCGCTGCTCGACGGTGTGTGGTCGCAGATCGCCGACTCGCGCGTCCCGGTCATCATCCACTGCGGATCCGGTCCTGCGCCCGGAACGTTCACCGGACCCGAACCCATCGAGAAACTGCTGCACCGCTTTCCGTCGCTGCCGTTGATCGTCGCCCACATGGGCACTCCCGAGTACACCGAATTCGTGGATCTGGCACTGCGTTTCGACAATGTCCGCCTCGACACGACGATGTCGTTCACCGACTTCGCCGAGGAGGGTGCGCCGTTTCCGCGCGAGTTGCGGCCGCGGCTTCTCGACCTTCGCGACAAGATCCTGTTCGGCAGCGACTTCCCCAACATCCCCTACGGCTACGTTCACGCCCTCGAAGCGATCACTCGCCTCGACCTCGGCGACGATTGGGTGCGCGCCGTCCTGCATGACAACGCTGCTCGTCTTTTCGGCCTCGACGCTTGATCCGCGCGCTGGTTGAGGAACGCTCCTGATGCCCCCGGCTCCCTCAGCCCCTCCCGCTCCCTGAGCTGCGACGAGCGCAGCGAGGAGCCTCGAAGGGCTGGCGAGACGACAATGTCACCTCAGCGAAAGATCGAGACAACGCCGCCGATGACCGAGCCGAAAGTCCGCACATCGCACGGCAATTCGAGAACCTCGGCCAACGGCCGGTCGGCGATGATGAGATCGCTCGATTCGCCGACGGCGATCCGACGCGGCGCACCGCCGGGATCGTTTGCGGGAGTAACGTGTCGGCTCAGCGCGTCGGGCACCGAGATTCGTTCGTCGTCGTCGCCGACCACTCGCCCGGACGCGGTGCGCCGTTCGACGGCCGCCCCCACGGCTTCCCACGGAGAGAGTGGCCCATAGGGCGCGTCGCTGGACAATGCCACCGGCACACCGGCGTTGATGAGGGAGCCGCACCGGTAGAGGTCGGCGTGGTCCGATATCTCACTACCGTCGAGAAAGTCGTCGCCTCGATCCGACAAGAAAGCGGGCTGGGTAACGACGATGACTCCGCGTCGTGCCAGGTCGGCGCACGCTTCGGCCGGAACGATTCCGGCGTGCTCGATGCGATCGCCCGCCCGCACCCCGACGATGTCCCAGGCCGCCAGGAGCAAGGCGAACGCCACCCGGCTCACGCAGTGCACGGCAACGGACCGATCGGCGTGGTGGGCGGCGGCGATTCGCTCGGCCAGGTCATCGAGTGAGGGAAGATCCGAGTCGGCGATGACGATCTTGAACGGCCCGACGGAGATTCGGGGGTGGTCGAGGGTGCGTCCCAGCGGGACGCCGAGAAGGCACACCGTGCCGATCAGCGTCGAATCATCAACGGCATCAGTGATTGCGGCGATCGCCGTGTCGTCGAGGTCGGGCGTGGCGTCGGTGATCTCGGCAATGCCGTACGCGCGCAGTCGTGTTCCCACGTCGACGAGCGACGGAAACCTCGGTTGCGGAAGGTGTGAACGCAGCCAGGCATCGGCCCGCCAGAGTCGTCCGGTGGCGCGGCCGGTGGCGTCCCGCTCGATCCCCGGGTGATCCCCCGACTCGACGCCCACCCGCTCGACGCCCACACTGTTGAGCATCCACATCGCACCGCTGCGGTGCTGAATTCGCAAGGGACGGTGCGGCTCGAACGTGTCGAGGTCGGAGCGGTCGAGGTCGCCCGCGACCGTCTCGACGTAACCGGTGCCGCGTATCCACCCGTCGGCATCGGGTGGTGTGTTCGCGATGGCCCGGGCCAGTTGGGTTCGATCAACAACATCGGGTGGCCCGCAGCGAACGGATTCGCCCGCACGTGCCATCGCCGCGAGATGGAGGTGGTGATCGGTGAATGCGGGCAACACTGCGTGGCCGCCTGCGTCGACAACCTCCACCCCTGCCGTCGCGATCCGATCGTCGATCGCGACGATGGTGGAGACGGGATCGAGGGTCACACGGATCTGCTGCGGCCGGCCGACACCGAGGTCGGCTCCCGCGATCACCACATCCGCACTCACAACCTCGACATTAGTGACCCGGTGGGCACCGAACTGCGCGCGGGTTCGCCCGCGTCTCGCATTCGCCATGGAGTCCGAGAGCACCGAATGCCTCGGCGGGCGGGCCCGCGTCAACCGGATTCACCGAGGACACCGCCGGGGTGACCGGTCGGCCGTCGCTCCATCTCCCCATGTAGCTCAGGTCGGCGTCACAGTGCCGTCCGGTCAGCGTGCACGATTGCAGGGCGTCGCCCACCCGGTAGATGCCGAAGAAGCGGATGGCGTCGTTGGGCGCGAGCAGCGTGTTGGGTGACAGATGAGTGGCATCGAGGCGTTGCAGAGGTCCGCGAACATCGCTGCGCACCAACAGGTGTCGCTTGTGCGCAGCCGGCACCGTGTAGGCGCCGAACTGCTCGATGCCGAGTCGGGCGTCGAGGATGTTGTCGTGGTCGTAGTTCTCGACGACGATGCGGGTGCGCGCCGGCAGGACGATTGGGCCGGTGCCCACATTCGTCGCGAACGCGGGCGCGAGTTGGAAGAGCCACAGCGCCGACGATCCCCAGCCCCTGGCGACGGCTCGCTGCGCGAGATACGGCACCGCGCCACCGCCCATCGAATGTCCCACAATGCCCAGGCGCCGGAAGTCGCCCCGTGGCGCAAGGGCTTTCGCGGCCTGCAGGGCGGCATCTTCCCGCGGGAGTGAGTGCGAGAAGTCGTAGGGGTTGGTCGGCCAGCTCGCGAAGACGACGACGTTTCCGGTGCTCACGAAGTGTTTGATCAGGTCCGCGTACAGGAGGCTGCTACCGAGGAGTTGGTCGTCGATGCCGGCGAGCAACCCGTGGACCACGACGACGACCGGCCGCTTCACATCACTGCAATGGCCGCCCACGAGCGGCGTGGCGCCCCGGCCGACAGGGCTGTAGATGGTGATCTTGTGCGTCACGTCGTGCGGATTGGGGTAGATCTTGGTCGACGTGGCGCAGGGCCCGTTGGCCCCGAGACCGTGCACCGGCTGGGCCGGAGGTGTGAGCGGCCGGTCGGCACGCGCCAACCCCGGCACGATCAACCCGAGAACAGCGGTCAGCGCGATCACGGCCAGCAGCCGAGAACTCATCTGAAGTAATTGCGACATAACGGATCTCGACACTGAGCGCCCCCTTCACGTTCGACACGTTTGCCGACGTCGTGTCGATCATCATTCAGCGCACCCAGCATGTCTGTCAAGAATGACGGTAGTCTCTTATAAGTGACGGCACCAGGGTTACCGAGGCCAATCGCATGGTCGCCAGAAATGTGCGGCGATTCCGAACCGAGCGCGGTCTGACGCTGGGTGCGTTGGCCCGGCAATCGGGGCTGTCCAAGCAGACGGTGTCGAAGATCGAGCAGGGCACGGGAAATCCCACGGTGGAAACACTGATGCTGATCGGGACGGCGCTGGATGTTCCGGCACGGCGCCTTCTCACCGAATGGGGCACGCCGGTGTTCGTGCAACGCGCGGCCGACGCGACGTGGTCAGCCGATCATGACCGCTCCGAGCGCGTCCTCGACGAGGTCTACGGAACCGACTACGTCCGAACCCTCGTCGTGCATTTCGCCCGTGAATCGTCGGAACCGACCGTGATAGCAGCACATTCGCCGGGCACCCTGCACCATGTCTTCGTCATCGACGGGCGCCTCGAGCTCGGTCCGGTCGGCGACGCCGTCGCCGTCTCCGCGGGCGACTTCGTTCGCTACCCGGCCGATGTCCCCCATCAGTACGTCTGCGTGAGTGATCGGGCGACGGCGCACATCGTCACGACCCAGCCGCAACTACGCCAGTTCGACGCCGCCCGGCCGAGTTGAGTGCCCGTAGGATGGGAGTCGTGCGGCACAAGGAGGTGCGATGATCGTCGACGACTGGGCCACGTCCGGGCTCGCCACCCTCACCGGGCATTCCGACGGTCTCCCGGACCTGTCGCGTGCTCCCGTATTGCACCGCGCCCGAGAGGTTTTGGACAGATTCGTCACGGCCACCGACAACCGAGACGTTCTGACCGACCTTGATGCCGGCGAATTCCTCAGTGGCCGAGCCGGCCTCACTGGACATACCAGGAACGGACGTATTTCCGCCGGTGGCGCAACACGATTGATTCGCGCGGCCGACGGATGGTTCGCCTTGTCGCTCGCCCGCCCCGACGACGTCGACCTCGTCCCGGCACTCCTGTCCGGCGAGATGCCCGACGACGATCCGTGGACGTGCGTCGAACGTGCTGCACAACAATTGCCCGCCGCAGACGTGGTGTCGCGGGCACGCCTCCTCGGCCTGGCCGCCGCGATTCCCGGGGAGGCCGATCCCCGCCCACCGACTGTCGAATCCCGCGGCACCGCAACCGATCCTCGAGAACTCTCCGATCTCCTCGTCGCCGACCTGTCGTCGCTCTGGGCCGGCCCCTTGTGCACGCACCTGCTCGCGCGCGCCGGCGCGACGGTGGTGAAGGTCGAAAGCCGGTCTCGACCCGACGGCGCACGGCGCGGGAACCGCGACTTCTTCGATTGGATGAACGGCGGAAAGCTCTCCTACGCAGTCGATCTGCACGATGATAAGGACAACGTTGCCCGGCTGCTATCAACTGCCGACGTCGTCGTCGAGGCATCACGACCACGCGCCCTGCAGCGGCACGGGCTCGCCTCTGACCAACTACCCGCACGCCCCGGACAGGTGTGGGTGCGCCTCACCGCCCATGGAAGCTCCGGGTCGGGCGCGGACTGGGTAGGCTTCGGCGACGACGCAGCAGTTGCGGGTGGACTCACGGCGCAGACCCCGACCGGGCCCGTGTTCGTCGGAGACGCCATCGCCGACCCGTTGACCGGCCTGGAAGCCGCAGCGACAGTAGCCGAATCGCTGGCGCGCGGCGGCGGGCTGCTGATCGACACCGCACTGTCGCAGGTCGCTGCCACCTACGCGGCACTCGGCGTGGTGGAGAAACCGACGACCACTCCCGAGGTGTCGACGCCGAGACCGCCGCGTCGAGAGTTCCTCGCCGCAGCCGATCTGGGTGCCGATAATGCGGCGATCCGTGCCCAGATGGCCGGGCGCACCTGATCACGCAGCCGCGAGATCCTCTCCCGCGGAGCGCATCCAGCGCGCGATCCGCACCGTCGCGGCGACAGCGATTCCGGTCGCGACGAAGGGAAGGATCTGATTCCAGGTGTACGCGGCATCGAAGGTGTTGCGCGAGATGATGACCGCCGTGATTGCCGCCTGTGCAAGGTACACCCCCGCCCACACGAAGGACATGGCGTAGATCCCGTGCCGGAACCTAGGGTAATCGGCCCACATCAGATCAAAGACGTGCATACCCTCGGCTGTGCCGTCGGTTCCGTAGCGCTGCGAGAAGTAGAACATCACCGGTTTGGCCAGCACGCACGAGCCGAGGAAGATCAAGCCGATCAACGCGGTGAGGACACAGTCCTTGTACAGCAACATCTTCGGCGCCGTGCTGCCGACGAAGGCGATCAGTGCAGACAGGAGCGCAAAGGCCAGGATGGCAGCGGAGGCACCGTTGAGTCTTCGGGACCGCACCCAGACGGCCAGACCGCCGATGATCGGCGCGATGGCACCGACCAGGTAGGCGACCAGATCGCTCGCGCCCGCGCCACGGGCGAGTCGGAACAGGAGGATTGCTCCGCCGACCTCGACCACCGTGACGAGGACGTTGAACACGACTCCCTTGCGGGCAGGATGCTTCGAGCGCAGACGTGCGATCGTCGCCTGCTCGTCGTCAGGACCACTCGTCATCGATGTGCCCCCTCCGCAGCGGACGCTGCTGGTGCGCGCACCTCGTCGTGCAACCTTCGGATGGTGCCGGCGAGTTCACCCGGGTCGATCCCGATGCGAATTGCGTTGTCATCGAGGGAATCACCGAGCAGCTTGGAACACACATTCTTCTTGACGATCCCCGTTGGGGTGACCGTCAGATGTCGTACGTTGCCCGCGCCCGCAGGGGCCGAGTTGTCGATGAAGCCTGCATCGACCAGTTTTCGAACCAGGTTGCTTGTCGAGGGTTCGCTGATTCCGATGGCGCCGGCGAGCATGCGTACCGTCAGCCCCTCGTGCTCAGACAGCACGACCAGGGCAAGATAGCGGTTCCAGCTCAGACCCTGGGTTCTCAGTACCCGATCGGCGGCCCGGTCCAGGGTTCGAACCAGGTCGAATAGTTCGTAGGCAAGGTCCATACCGACTACATTAGCACACTAATTTAGTCGGCTAATGTTGTGCGCGTCAGCCGCGCGCCGCGATCCGGGCCTGCACCTCGGGGCGACGCAGCGGTGGGACCGTCTTCGGTGGCTGACGCCGCTCCGGTAGGACGTCGAGCAGCGCCCTGGTGGCGGCAGTGACCGCAACCACCGCCGCCTCGAATGCCTCTACGTTCGCCGCCGAGGGATGCCGCACGCCGCTGACCTTGCGGACGTACTGCCGCGCGGCGGCCTCGATCTCGTCCTCGGTGGCCGGTGGCTCCAGGCCCCGAAGCTCGGTGATGTTGCGGCACATGGCAAAGACCTTCCGTATCAGTCGGCGATCTTGACGACCGCTTTCCCCAGGATCCGCCCTTCGGCGAGATCAGTCAACGCCTGCGGCAGCTGGTCGAGCGAGTAGGTCGCGTTGACCATCGGGTTCAGGCCGTCGGCAATCATCTGCGCGAGTTCGTCGTGCAGTTCGGCGGGCAGGCCGGGATGGGTGCGGATGTACTCGCCCCAGGCCGCCCCGACGACCGCGATGTTGCGGAACAGCACCCGGTTGAGCTTGACGGTCGGGATGCCGCCCGCGGCGAATCCGATGACCACGTACCGGCCGTCGGGCGCGACCTGACGCAGCGCCTCGTCGAACACCTCGCCGCCCGACGGGTCGATCATCACGTCGACGCCCTGGGGGACGATCTCTTTCAGCTTCTTGCCCCAGCCGTCTTCGAGTTGCACCACCTCGTCGGCGCCCGCGTCGCGCAGGAGCTGCTCGGCACCCTTGCGGTGCACGATGGCGATCACCTTGGCGCCCAGGGCTTTCGCGACCAGGATCGACGCGGTGCCGACACCGCCCGCGGCGCCGAGAACGCCGACGACCTCGCCCGGCTCCACCTTGGCGCGCGTCTTGAGCGCGAAGATCGCGGTCTGATAGTTGATGCCCATGGCGGCGCCCTGATCGAAGGAGAGACCCTCGGGCAGCGGCAGAAGTTGCTCGGGCGCGGCGACGACCTGCTCGGCGAACCCACCGATGAACGACGCGACGAGTACCTTGTCGCCCGGCTTCACCGATGCGCCGTCAGGTGCGGTACGCACCACACCGGCGACCTCGGTGCCCGGAGTGAACGGCAACGGCGCCTTCATCTGGTACTTCCCCTGACTCATGAGCAGGTCGGGGAAGCAGATTCCGCACGACTTGATGTCGACGAGGACCTGCCCGTCGGCGGGTGTCGGGTCGGGAAGATCGGTCAGTTCGAGGCCTTCGGGCCCGATCTCGGCGGTGAGAACTTGAGCTTTCATGCCCCAACCCTACTTGGCATCGAGCCAGTGGTGTGAGGCGCACCACTGCTGTTCGATAGGATCGGCGCCATGACCTCATCGCACGTAGAGACATCCCCCGGGCTCACCCCGCAGCGACTCGCGGCCGCCGAAGCCGCACCCGGATTCATGCCTATCGATGAGGCGACGACGCTGTACGAGATCGCCGAAGAGATTCTGGCGCAGCCGGATTCGGTCGGCTTGGGCATCGAGATCGGCACCTACTGCGGAAAGTCCACTGTGTTCCTCGGTGCTGCGGCGCAACCGCTGCGCGCCACGATCGTCACCGTCGACCATCACCGTGGATCCGAGGAACACCAGCCGGGCTGGGAGTACCACGACCCCGACCTCGTCGACCCGCACACCGGCACCCTGGACACCTCGGCCCGATTCCGTCGAACCATGTTCGACGCGGACCTCGAGAAGACGGTCATCGGCGTGCTCGCGCCGTCCACGGTGGCGTCACGCATCTGGGGTTCACCCGCTGACTTCGTCTTCATCGACGGCGGACACAGCATGGAGGCCGCGCAGAACGACCTCGACGGCTGGGCGCCCTGGGTGCGGGTCGGTGGCTGCCTGCTGATCCACGACGTCTTTCCCGACCCCGCCGACGGTGGCCGTCCGCCATACGAGATCTACTGTCAGGCGCTCGAGACCGGGCAGTTCACCGAGATCCGCGTCGAAGGTTCACTGCGAGTCCTGCGCCGCGACAGTGGTGACGTCGGAAAGCCGCTGCCGCATAACTGACTTCAGGCCGGAGGGGCGGCAGCGAGCTCGGTCTCGTGCGCGGCACCGATGGGCGTACGAACGTTGATCAACAGCCCGGCCACCACCGCCACACCGGCGAGAATCCCTGCCGCGACGTAGAAGCCGGTGCTCTCGCCGTGGACGAGCGCCTTCGCCTGCAGCGCCATCGCGCCGGCCTGATCGTGCACCGACGCCATGTGGTCGGTGACGTAGGCGGCGGCCGCGGTCGCTGCGATGGTGTTCAGCAGCGCCGTACCGATCGCACCGCCGACCTGCTGCGAGGTGTTGACCATCGCCGACGCGACGCCCGCGTCGTGTGGCTCGACACCGTAGGTGGCCAGGTTGATCGAGGTCATGAACACCGTGCCCATCCCCATGCCGATGAGGAGCAGCGCGGGAAACACCACACTCCAATAGCGCGTCGAATCCGCCGAGATCTGGCTGAGCAGCAGCATCCCGAGTGCGGCCAGTGAGGCGCCCGGCACGACGAGGAATCGGGGCGGCACACGCGTGATCAGGCGTGCCGCGATCTGCGTCGAACCGATCAGCATGCCCAGCACCATCGGCAGGAAGGCCACACCCGCACTCAGTGGCGAATAGTGGTGGACCACCTGCATGTACAGCGTCAGGTACAGGAAGGATCCGAACATCGCGATCACCGACAGCCCGACGGTGAGGTAGGCGCCGCCGCGGGCGCGGTCGGCGACGATACGCAAGGGCAGCAACGGATTCCGGCAGCGTGACTGCCAGACGACGAAGGCCACCAGCAACACCACCGCGGCGACCAGGCAGATGATGGTACCGGTATCGCCCCACCCCTCTTCGGCGGCACGGCTGAATCCGTACACGACGAGCGCCAGACCGCCACCGCCCAGGATCACGCCGAGGATGTCGAGCCCCGACGTAGTCGTTTCCGCGCGGGCGGGTTCCTTGATCTCCACGATCGCGCCGAACAGTGCGATCGCCGCGAACACCACGTTGATGTACATGGTCCAGCGCCAGTCGAGGACTTGCGTCAGCAGGCCGCCCAGAAGCAGGCCGACTGCCGCCCCACCGCCGGCGATCGCGCCGAAGATGCCGAATGCACGCGCACGCTCCTGGGGAGAGGTGAACATGACCGTCAGCAACGACAGGGCCGCGGGCGCCAACAATGCGCCGAACGCACCTTGCAACGCTCGCGCGCCGAACAGCATCGCCTCGTTGACCGCGGCACCGCCCAGCGCGGAGGCGAACGCGAAACCGACGAGTCCGACCATCAGTGCCCGACGGCGGCCCCACATGTCGGCGATGCGGCCGCCGAGGAGCAGCAGGCCACCGAAGGCCAGCGCGTAGGCGGTGATCACCCACTGCTGATTGGCGGTGCTGATGCCGAGGTCGACTTTGGCGTCGGGAAGGGCGATCTGCACGACGGTGCCGTCGAGCACCACCATCAATTGCGCCAGACAGATGAAGACCAGTGCCTTCCAGCGGCGCGGATCGGGACCGACAGGAGATGCGGAGGTACTCACTCCGGATAGGCTACTCCTCCATGCCCGCCGCGAGAAGGCGTCAGCCGCTCGGCGCCATCATGGCCCGCACCTTCCCCAGCACGTCGGGGTATCGCCGCAGGTGAGCGCCGCCGTTGACGTCGAAGGCCGCACCGGTGATCCAGGCGGCCTTGTCCGACGCCAGGAAGGCCACCATGTCGGCGATCTCCTCGGGCCGGCCGCCGCGCCCGAGGGGCGTGTTCTCGATGTATTCGCCGAGCAACCCCGGGACGAGTGCGACACCGGCCGTCAGTGGGGTATCGATGAAGCCCGGCGCGATCGCGTTGACGCGGATGCCGCGTGGGGCGAACTCCAGGGCAGCCACCTCGACGAGGGTGGTGACGCCGGCCTTTGCCGCGCAGTAGCCGGCCATGCCCGCACCGGGCTGCCGCGCGTTCAGCGACGAGATCACCACGACGGAACCGCCGTCGACGATGTGCTGTGCGGCGTGCTTGAGTACGAGGAACGATCCGGTGAGGCAGACGTCGATGGTGGTCTGCCACTGTTCGAGCCCGAGTTCGGCGATGGCACCGGGCAGCGAAAGCCCTGCACAGCTGACAACGACGCGTAGGTCGTCGAGCTTGCCGAAGCCGTCGGCCACGGAGTCTTCGTCGGTGACGTCCATGGTGATCGCGGTACCACCGATGGAGGCGGCGGCGGCACGGGCGGCATCGGCGTTGACGTCGGCGACACAAACCGTAAACCCCTCAGCAGCAAGCACCTTCGCGCTCGCCAGCCCGATCCCGGACGCGCCGCCGACGACGATCGCGCCGCTCATCGGGTCGCCTCCGCTGTCTCGGTTTGTGCAAGATGCCTTGTCAGGAACGAGATCTGGTGCTTGACGGCCGGTTCGAACCATTCGTGGCCGGCGAAGATGTCGAAGTGGTCGCACGGGTAGTGACGCACCTCAGCGTGTGCCTTGAACGCGGCCGACGCGGCAGCCTGCGGAGGTGCACCGCGATCGTGGTCGGCGATCTGCATGAGAACCGGAGCGGTAATCCTCTCGGCGGCCTTGTCGGCACGAAAACTACCCAGTTCCAACCCGACCGACGCGTCGACCTCATTGCGCCAGGTGGGTCCGGCGATGGAAGTGTAGCTCTCGTAGTAGCCGTCCGCGGTGAGTGCGGCCCGCTCGCCGGGCTTCCCGACCACCGCCATCATCGTCGGCTCGCGGCCGACCTTGCCGGCCAGGGCGCTGTGCACACCCAAGGCCGTAGAGCGCACCATCGAAGCTGCGCCGACCTGCGGATAAGCATGTCGTCCGGCCGCAACGCCATTGACGAGCGGCACGAGTGAGATCACCGCCGCGACGTCGTCCCGGTCGGCGGCGACGATCAGCGCGTGCCCGCCAGACTGCGACAGGCCCCAGAGGATCACCCGGTTGCGGTCGACGCCCGGCTTCTCCTTGGCCGCCGCGATCGCCGCGCGGTAGTCCTCGGCCTGACCGGACATCGAGATACGCTGTCGCGGTTCGCCGTCCGATGCGCCGAAGCCGCGGTAGTCGAAGGCGAACACCGCGAGCCCGGCGTCGGCGAGTCGTTGGGCAAACGGTTCGAGTCCGGAGTCCTTGGTGCCGGCGAATCCGTGGGCCATGACCACCACGGGGCGCCCGTTGCCGGTGTCGAAACCGGAGATGTCCGGTCCCGGGAAAAACCATGCGGCGCAGGTGGTTCCCTGCGAGAGAAAGGTGGTGTCGTGTCGGCTGGTCACTTCTCGGCACCTCCTGCCGCGACCGCGAGTTCACCGGTCGGCGCATCGACACGCGCCCACATGGGTGGCCCGCTGCTGAGCGCACGGTCGAGTCCCGCGGGCAATTCCTTGGTGCGCATGTTGTATTCGTAGAGCGAGTAGTCGAGCTGCTGGGTGTGACGCGGCCGGTCGAGCATGTGGCCGGTGTAGTACTGGGTGTCGGCCTCTATCGTCGCGTGCATCTCGTCGACCGAGGGCAGCCGATAGCGACCCACCGCGTAGGCGCCGATGAGCCGGGACTGACACTCCACGAACGGGAACAGCGTCGGAACCGCCTGTGCAAATCCGGCAAAGATCAGATCGTCGATGCCGGGATGGAACATTCGCTTGTACAGGTCGATCCGGTTGTCGGGTGCGCTGATGAAATCGGGGTCGAAGAACGGGAAGGTGATGTTGTAACCCGTTGCGTAGATGATGATGTCGAAGTCACTCGAGGTGCCGTCCTCGAAGTGGACGGTCGGGCCGTCGAGCCGGCCGATGTCGGGCTTGGCGACGATGTCGCCGGACCCGAGCCGCAGCGGCAACTCCACCGATTGCGTCGGATGTGCTTCGAAGAACTTGTGATTCGGTGTCGGCAGCCCGTAGTCCTCGGGGCGTCCGGCCGTCATCGGCTGCATCACCTGCATGAACTTGCGCTGCCACGAGGTCGGGATGTGCGGCGACAGCTTGTAGTACTTGTCGGCGGGTTTTCCCGCGAAGTACTTCGGTACGATCCACGCACCCGAGCGCGTCGACAGCGTCAGCTCGTTGTCGAGCGCCTTCGACGACAGTTCGACGGCGATGTCGGCTGCGCTATTTCCCAAGCCCACCACCAGGATTCGCTTGCCGGAGAACTCGAGCGGGGTGCGCGGATCGATGTAATGGTGGGCGTGCAGTGTTGTGCCGGAGAACTCACCGGGGAAGCTCGGGTATCGAGGGTCCCAGTGATGGCCGTTGGCGACGACGAGCAGATCGAACCGTCGTCGTTCGCCGCGTTGGGTTTCCAGTTCCCATCCCCCGCCGCCGAGACGCTCGGCGTGCACGATGCCGTTGGTGAACTCGATGCGCTCGAGCAGGCCGAACGCTTCGGCGTAGGAGTCGAGGTACTGCTTGATCTGGGTGTGGTGCGGGAAGTCCGGGAACTCGTCGGGCATCGGGAAGTCGCGGAACGACAGCTGATGCTTGGAGGTGTCGATGTGCAGCGAGCGGTAGGCACTGCTGTGCCCGTTGGGGTTACCGAACGCCCAGTTGCCGCCAATCCGGTCGGAACTGTCGAAGCAGGTGTACGGCACGCCGTAGTCGTTCAACATCTTTCCTGCGGTCAAACCGCTGATCCCGGCGCCGATGATCGCCGTCGTGGGTCGGTACATACCCATCCCCTGTCGGTATAGATTCTCTGTGTAGACACTATTTCCATTGTGTCTACACCAGTCGCGCATCGTTGTATACAGATTCGAGAAACTGTCTATTGGGTTTGTTAGAGTGCCGTCATGCCGAATACGACGAGGGCGGAGGGGACGTGACCGACACATCGACGGAGACCGTGTCCGAGCGTCTCCTGGCGGCCACCGAAAAATTGCTGGCCGACAAAGGAATTCGTGCGACGACGATGCAGCAGGTGGCCGAAGTGGCCGGCGTCTCCCGCGCGTGGCTTTATCGTCACTATCCGGACAAACCGGCCATGATCGGCGCTGCGATCGTGCGCCTCAACGAATCCTTTTGGTCCGGTGCACGCAGCGAGTTGGACTCCATCGACTCGCTCTCCGCGCAGTTGGCTGCCGGCGTCCGCATCGGCCGCGGCGCCTACGACGACCCCGGCGCCCTGCTCATGCGCCTGCGGACCGATGAACCCGAGGAGTTCGCCGCGTGCGCCGGCGCCGGAATCAGCGGTCTGGTACCCGATCTCGCGATCTTCTGGCGCAGCTACGTCGATGCCGCACAGCAGCGCGGCGAGATCCATCCCGATCACGACCTCGCCGAGGTGTCGGAATGGGTTGCGCGCGTACTCATCAGCCTGGGCACAATGCCCGGCGACACCGTCGACATCGACGACGGTGCGCAGGTTTGCGGCTATCTCGACCGGTACGTGATGCCGGGACTGACCGCCGCGCCGAGGTGAGCGCATCGCCTACCCGGCCGGCTCGAGGCGCACAGCGCCGCCGCCCTTCCGCTCCCTGAGGTGCTCGAGGCGCTAGCCGAGAGCCTCGAAGGGCTGGTGAGACAAAGCAATTGGGCGAGCAAGCCGGGACCGTCACCAGGGCCTTCGAGGCTCCTCGCTAGCGCTCGTCGCACCTCAGGCAGCGGTGGTTGCGTTCCTCGCGATTCAGTTCAGGCAGCGGTGGTAGCGCCGCTCACACCACAGCCGGGGCGAGGCCCAGTTTGCCTGCGAGCTTGGCGAGGTAGCCGCTCGCACGTTCGACGGAGTCGTCGGGAAGTCCGTAAAGTACTGTGGTGACGCCGATTTCGCGCCACTTCTCGAGCTTCTCCGGGATCGGTTTGAAGTCGAGCACGACGACGTCGGGGTCGCCTTCGCGTCCGGCGTCGGCCCAGATCTGCTTGAGGAGGCTCACCGATCCTTCGATGTCTTCCTCGCCGGGGGTGGTGATCCAGCCGTCGGCGCTGCGTGCGATCCACTTGAAGTTCTTCTCGTTGCCGGCCGCCCCCACCTGGACCGGGATGTGCGACTGGGTCGACTTGGGCCACGCCCAGCTGGGGCCGAATTGCACGAATTCGCCGTCGAACTCGGCTTCTTCCTCGGTCCACAGCGCGCGCATCGCCTCGAGATACTCGCGCAGCATCGTCCGGCGGCGCTTCGGCGGGACGTTGTGGTCGCTCAATTCGTCCAGGTTCCAACCGAATCCGACGCCAAGCGTGACGCGTCCGTCGGAGATGTGGTCGAGCGTCGCGATGGTCTTGGCGAGCGTGATGGGGTCGGACTGCACGGGCAGGGCGACGGCGGTGGCGAGGCGGATGCGTTCGGTGACTGCTGCCGCGGCGGCGAGCGAGGTCCAGGGGTCGAGGGTGCGCATGTAGCGATCGTCGGGCAGTGAGGCATCGCCGGTGCGCGGGTGCGCGGCGTCACGCCGGGTGGGGATGTGACCGTGCTCCGGGACGTAGTACGACGCAAACCCGGCGTCCTCGATCAGTGGCGCGAGCACGTGCGGCTTGAGCCCGCGATCGCTGGTGAACTGCACGATTCCGAATTCCATGGGCCCTCCGTTGATGCGCCATTGCTGCCGTCCGAGGCTGCGCCGGACGGTTGACTGGACACTAGTCTAGTTGATTGTGCGCCAGGTCACCAGGGGGGCATCTGAGCGCGAGCTATGGACGGCGTCTCACCAGCCCTTCGACGCTCGTCGCCAGCGCTCCTCGCACCTCAGGGAGCGGATGGAGCGGCGGTGAGGCGTGCGTCAGTGCGCGGCGGTGAGTCGTTGGCGGACGTCACGGAAGATGCCGTTGGCGACGCTTGTGCGGCTGACCGCGTCGGCGGCGAGTATGACGGCGGCCGAGGTCCAGCAACTCTTCTCGACGGGCCAGCGCTTGCCGTCGGCGAAGACGAGGCCGGTCCAGTAGGAGCCGTCGGGATCGCGGAGATGCTGGATGGACGCGATGAGGGAGATGGCATCGTCGGTGTCGCCCAACGCATCCAGTGCGAGTGCGAGTTCGCAGGTTTCGGCGCCGGTGACCCAGGGCCGGTGGTCGACGCATCGGACGCCGCGGCCGGGGACCACGAATTCGTCCCACCGCCGCGCGATCAGTTCCTGCCCGGCCGTGCCGCGCAGGGCTCCACCGAGGATCGGGTAGTACCAGTCCATCGAATGCTCCGACGGCGGCTGGAAGATCTCCCACCGGTCGCGGGCGAGGTCGGTTCGGATGGCGTCGCCGAGCGCGGAATGCGCTCGAATCCAGTCCTTTTCGGGCTGATCCACTTCGACGGCGATGTGGATCGCGCAGTCGAGCGCCTGGAAGATGCTGGCGTTGCCGGTGATCTGGGCTTCGTCGAACATGTTGCCCGCGGTATCCCCGCCCCAGCGGAAGGCCCCGTCTTCCCGCTGGAATCGGAGTACGCAGTCGATGGCCGACCATACGACGGGCCACATGCGTTCCAGGAATCGCTCGTCGCCGGTGATGAGGTAGTGGTGCCACACGCCGACCGCGATGTAGGCGCAGAAGTTGCTGTCGACGCCGTCGTCTTCGATGCGGCCGGCCACGGTGCGGATCGGCCACGAGCCGTCGGTGCGCTGCATGCGCCGCGACCACTCGTACGCCGCTTCGGCCTCGTCGTGAAAGCCGGTCACCGACAACGCCATTGCCGATTCGATGTGATCCCAAGGATCGGTTTGGCCGCCCGGAAACCACGGCAGTGCGCCGGAGGACTCCTGCATGCCGACGATGGCCGCGCCGGTGGCCCGCATCTGCTCGGCGCTCACCACGCCGGGCACGTGCGGGTAGTCACCCGACGTGTCGTCGTCGACGGGTAGCGCCGTCATGAAGAAGCGGTGTCGGGCTTACGCAGATACAGTGCCACCGACTTGCCGATGACCGGGTTCAGCGCCTGCTCGCCGACGCGGGTGAGCCACGGCTTGCTCATCATGTCCCACACCAGCAGCTTGTGGTAACCCTTGACCAGCAGGTTGTCGTTGTTCTCCACGCCGACAGCACATTTGAGCCACCAGTACGGTGCGTGCAGGGCGTGGGCGTGGTCGGTTCCGGTGACCTCGAGGCCGGCTGCGGTCAGCTTGTCCGCGAGTTCGGATGCCTTGTAGATCCGGACGTGTCCACCCTCGACCTCGTGGTATTCGTCGGACAGTGCCCAGCACACCTTCTCCGGCCAGTAGCGCGGCACCGTCACCGCGGCGAGTCCACCGGGCTTGAGGATGCGCACCATCTCGGCCATCGCGGCCTCGTCGGCCGGCACGTGCTCCAGGATCTCTGACATCAAGACCACGTCGAAGCTGTTGTCGGCGTAGGGAAGTCGCAGCGCGTCGCCCACCTCGGCACGCGCCTTGGCCGACGCCGGGACATGCCCTTCGGCCATCATCGCGTCGAACATCTCGCCGACGTCGGCCATGTCGGATTCGGACATGTCGAAGGCGATGACGTCGGCTCCGCGCCGGAACATCTCGAAGGAGTGCCGGCCCTGTCCCGCCCCGATGTCGATGGCCTTGGTGCCCGATCCCACGCCCAGCCGGTCGAAATCAACTGTCAGCACTCGGTTTCCCTTCGGTCGGCAGCCCTGCCTTGGCCAAGACTGTCTCATAGTGTGCCGCGGTTTTCGCGGCGACGGCGGCCCAGCTGTAGTTCTCTTCGGCCCGCGTTCGGCCCCCGGCCCCGAGCCGGGCACGCAGATCGGCGTCGCCGAGCAGGCGTCCGATCGCCTGGGCCAGGCGTCCGGAATCGCGCGGCGGCACCAGGATCGCGGCTTCCTCACCCGTGCCGACGACCTCCGGGATCGCCCCCGCGCGGGTCGCGACCAACGGCGTCCCGCAGCTCATCGCCTCCACCGCCGGCAGCGAGAATCCCTCGTACAGCGAAGGGACACAGGCGACTTCGGCGGATGCGAGGAGCTCGGCGAGTTCCTCGTCCTCCAGGCCCGACACCACCGACACCCGGTCACCGATGGCGAGGTCGTCGATCATCTTGGCCGACGGCCCGTTCGGGTCGAGTTTGGACACGAGCACCAGTTCGACATCGCGCTCGGCGGAGAGCTTCGCCACCGCCTCCAACAGGTACGACACCCCCTTGAGCGGGGCGTCGGCACTGGCCACGCACACGATCCGGCCGGGTACACGCTCGGGGGCAGTAACATTCGGCCCGCTCGCTCCGCTCCCGGCGCCTGGCTTGAACACCTCGGTGTCCACGCCCAGCGGGATGGTGGTGATCCGGCCCGACGGGATGTCGAAGGCCTTGCGGATGTCGACCTCGCTGCTGCGCGACACCGTCAGCAGCTCCGGGATTCGCCGCGACACCCGGCCCTGCATCCGCAGGAAGGAGTGCCAGCGCCAGGCGCTGATCTTGCGCCACCCCTTGGCCGCCTTGACGGCCAGCGTCCGGTCGCGGGTGATCGGATGGTGGATGGTCGCGATCAGCGGGAACCCGGCCTTTTGGATGTCGAGCAGTCCGTAGCCGAGGCACTGGTTGTCGTGCACGATGTCGAAGTCGTCGCGACGCTCCTTCAGCAGCCGCGCGACACGCAGGCTGAAGGTGAGCGGTTCACCGAAGCTCGCCGTCCACATCGATCCGACCTCGAGCACGTCGATCCAGTCGCGGTACTCCCCCGGACGCGGCGTCCGGAACGGATCGGGCTCGTCGTAGAGATTGAGGCTGGGCACCTTGGTGACCGTGACACCGGCGTCGATGGCGGACTGGTCGAGCTCCGGGTACGGCGCACCCGAGAAGATCTCGACGGAATGGCCAAGCAGCGCCAGTTCGCGGCTGAGGTGACGGACGTAGACTCCCTGCCCACCGCAATGAGGCTTGCTGCGGTAGGACAACAATGCGACCCGCACGACTACTGCGCCGTTCCGGCGGCGGCCGACTCGAAGTCGGTGATGCTGACGAACTTGAGGCGCTGTTTCCCGGCGGCTCGTCCGGCGCTCTTCTCTGCCGCGTCGATGGCTTTCCAGCCGTCGAGCGCGATGCGGTGCGCGCCGCGATCGGTGACGAGGTCGGTGACGTCGTCTCGCGAGGTCGTCGGGTCGTCGATCGTCGCGTCGACGAAGTCCTTGAGCACCGCTTCGGCGGTCTCGTGCCCGCACATCCGATTCATCCCGATCCCTCCGGTGGCTCCGCGTTTGATCCAGCCCGTCACGTACAGGCCGGGCATCACATTCCCGTCGGCGGCATCCTGCACCCGCCCCTCGGTGTTGGGCACGACGCCGCGCCCCTCATCGAAGGGTAGATCGGTTACCGGCACCCCGCGATATCCGATGGCCCGAAGCACCAGCCCGGCATCGATGTCGAAGCGGTCCTCGGTGGGTGTCACAGCGATCCGACCGGCGACTCCCTCGGCGTATGCGTTGCGCACACAGGCGAGCTTTTCGACGGCGTCGGTCCCCTCGATCTCGACCGGCGACGTGAGGAAGCGGAACACGATGCGCTTGTTGCCCGGTGTCTGGGGTCGCTCGGCGAATTCGCGGGCGAGCCGGATCTTGGTGGCGATCGTCGAATCGAGCGTGTCGTCGTCGAGCGCGGCCTGCGTCGCATCGTCGAGGACGAGTTCGTCGGGGTCGATCACCACATCCACGCCCTCGACGTCGCCGAGCGCGAGGAACTCGCTGTTGGTGTAGGCCGCCTGGGCGACGCCGCGCCGGCCGAGAAGCACCACTTCGTCGATGTTCGAGTCGCGCAGGGCGGCGACAGCGTGCTCGGCGATGTCGGTCTTCGCGAGGTCGTCGGGGTCGGACACCAGGATCCGCGCGACGTCGAGCGCGACATTGCCGTTGCCGACCACCACCGCGCGCTCCGACGACAGGTCGACGTCGAGGTTCGCGAAATCGGGGTGCCCGTTGTACCAGGCGACGAACTGGGTGGCGGGCAGCGAGTTGCGCAGGTCCTCGCCGTCGATGCCGAGCCGTTTGTCGGTGGCGGCGCCGACCGCGTAGATCACCGCGTGGTACCGCGCGACAAGTTCGTCGTGGCTGATGTGCTTGCCGACCTCGACGTTGAGGAAGTACTGGAAGTTCTTCTTGGCCGCGACCGACGCGAAGGTCTTCTCCACACCCTTGGTGGCTGCGTGGTCGGGGGCGACGCCGGCGCGCACGAGGCCGTACGGCACGGGCAGGCGTTCGAACATGTCGACCCTGACCGACGGCTTGCGCACCAGTTCTTCGGCAGCGTAGAACGCGGCCGGGCCGGCGCCGATGATCGCGACGTGCAGTTCCTTGTCGGGCAGCTGCGGTGCCTTCTTGGGCGGCACCAGCCCGCCTTCGACGTCGTGATCCTTGTAGTAATCGGCGTTGATCTGCAGGTACGGCTCGTCGCGTTCTTCGAGAGAGTCGTCGGGGATGATCGCCTCGACCGGGCATTCGTCGATGCAGGCACCGCAGTCGATGCAGGTCTCCGGGTCGATGTACAGCGACTCGGCGGTGAAGAACTCCGGCTCGTCAGGCGTCGGGTGGATGCAGTTCACCGGACACACGCTGACGCAACTGGCATCGTTGCAACATGGTCGGGTAATTACGTGCGCCATCTGCTGTTTCCTCGGAATCCGATACGTGGAACGTGTTCTAGTTTTCGGGCTGAATGTATCTTAACCAGAAACCCGCCGCCGTCCTAGGAGAGGACCCGCTGAGTGAAAGCGCCGACCCCCGTGCCGCCACCGTTCGAAGGGCTGTCCGAACGCAAGGAAGGTGCCCGGTATTTCGAGGGCGAATACCGGGTACGCACCGGTGATGTCGACCAGGAGATGCGGGTCCGTCTGGATGCGGTCGCACGCTACCTGCAGGACGTCGCCAACGACAACATCGAGGTCACCGAGTTCCGTGACACCGATCCGTTCTGGATTGTGCGTCGGACCATCATCGACGTGATCCGTCCGATCTCGTGGCCGGCAGGCTTCACCGCGCAACGCTGGTGCGGGGCTCTCTCGACCCGGTGGACCAACATGCGGGTGCGGCTGCAGGCCGACCACGAGACCAACCGGTTCAATCCGGATCAGCGCGAACCAGGCCTGATCGAGACCGAGGCGTTCTGGATCAACGTCAACGAGCAGGGCATGCCGTCCCGCCTCACCGACGACGCTTTCGAGATGCTGTCGGCCATGACCGACGAGCATCGGCTGCGCTGGAAGTCGATGAACCCCGACAAGGCGCCCGCGGCCGACGACATCGAGCTGCCCGACCGGCCGCACGTCCTGCGCATCACCGATTTCGACCCGTTCAAGCACCTCAACAACGCCGCTTATCTGGAGGCGGTCGAGGACGAACTGGTGGACCATCCCGACCTCGTCGACGTCCCGCATCGGGCGGTCATCGAGTATCTGCGTCCGATCGTGCCCGGCACACCGCTCACGCTACGACGCGTGCGGGAAGCCGACCGTCTCCTGATCTGGATGCTCATCCCCGACGATGCGGGCGAGCTTCAGGTCGCCGCGACGGTCTCGGTGTCGAAGCTGCCCGTCACAGCCTGACGACGTAGACGGTTCCGTTCTCGCTCGCCACGACGAGCCGGGTGGGGTCGCCGGGCGTGGCCGTGACCGCGGTGAGTGGTGCGCCGACGTTGACCGCGCACGAGCTGCCGGTCCGGACGTTCACGACGTAGAGCTGTCCGAGCGTCGTGGTGACGGCGAGCTTTGACGGTCCGATCACTGCGAGGTCGTCGACGAGCCCGGGGAGCGGCGCGGTGAGGTCGGCGACCGCGCGGGCGCGTTCGGGATGCGCGAGCGGCACCGCGATGACGCGGCCGGTGAGGCTGGTGGTGAGGGTGACGTAGAGCGTGTCGCCGTCGATGGCAGCGCCGTTGATCCCGGTTCCGTTGACCGTTGCGGTGGGTGCCACGTTCTTCGGTGCGGCGGCCGACCAGCGCCGGTCGATGCTGCCGTTGGGCTTCAGTCGGACGACGCCGAGTCGGCTGTCGGAGACGTAGGCGTTGCCGGCCTTGTCGAAGGCCAGGCCGTTGGGCATACCGAGGCCGCGAGCCCATGGCTTCGCCACCGGTCGTGGCGCGCGTGGGTCGATGGTGACGATGGTTCCGGTCAGTGGTCCGACGGGCAGCATGTTCGTGGCCGAATTACCGGACGTGACATACAGTTTCCCGCGCGGACCGGTTCGGATCGCGCCGGGCGCGGTGACCGGTACCGTCGCGGTGAGCCGGTTGTTGCGGTCGTAGCGCGCGACTGTGCTGTCGAGGGATCGGGTCACCCAGAGGTTGCCCGCGGCGTCGTAGGTGAGGTTCTCGGCCCACCCGGTCGGCGATGGTGACGGGATGAGGGTTCGGACTGTGGCGCTGCACGTCGGTGCCGCTGTTGCGGGCCCGGCTACCGCAACCGACCCGATGGCCCCGAAGGCCAAGGCCGCCATCAGGGCAAGGATTCGTCGCATCTCACTGTCCCCCGCTCAGTACCAGTTCCATCAGTTTTATCGGCGCCGCACAGGCGTCGGCCGGTGCCGGACCGCGAGGTTCGACCCACCAGGTGAAGATGCCGCGACTCGGCGCGCGGGCGGTGACACCGCAGACCGACGGGCGGTTGGAGTCGCGCTGGGTGAACGCGGTCTGGCTGGAGATGCGGATGTTCTCGGTCTGGTAGCCGAGGCGTTTGGCGGTGTCCTTCTCGACGTTGAGGTTGCCCCATTCGAACCAGTTGAACGTCACGTTCGAGACGGTCGGGCCGTTGACGACCCAGCGGCAGATCGCGCCGAAGAACGTTCCACGGGCGAAGGCGTCCGGGCCGCCGACGACTTCGGCGATCTGCTGGGTGGAGAGGATCTCGCATTCGAGGGTGAGTTTGTCGTAGCGGTCGGTGTCGACGTTGCCCTTGGTCTGCGACGTCGACGGACTCGCGTCGTTGTTGTTGTCGTCGGAGCAGGCTGTGAAGGTGACGAGCGCGAACAGTGCCACGACGAGGAGGGAGAGCACTCGTTTCATGACGCACGCTCGATGGACATTCGGGACAGCTGTTTGGCTGCCGCGCAGATCTGGTCGATGGCTGGTCCCCCCTCGGCTGGGCTGACGCCCGATCGGACCGACCACTCGAAGAAATCGGCGTCGAACTGTATACCGATCTCGCAGATGGTCGGGCTGGACGCGATGAACCCGCGGTGGCCGTTGATGTCGACGTCGACGACCGTGTCCTTGGACAGCTGGACGGTCGCGCGTTCGCGGCCGATCGGCGATCCGCGGTACCAGTTGAACGATGCGACGGATGAGTTCTGCAGCGCGTCGGCGCTCCACACGCAGGCCGACGGGTTGTTGACGGTGTTGGCCATCTGGCCGAAGCCGGTGATCTGCACGACCTCGTCGGTGTCGACGCCGCCGCATGCGCCGAAGAACGGTCCGGCGCCGGCGCGTCCGGGGGCGGTTGGCCCCTGCGGTCCGCCGGGGTCTGCGGTGTCGTCGTCGGACGAACATGCGGTGAGCGCGAGAGCAGCGATCGTGAGGACGGTCAGCCACCTGATCATGACGCTCGCTCGATCGACAGGCGGGACAGTTCCCGGGTGGCCTGGCAGACCTGCTCGACGGTCTGGCCGCCGTTGGTGCCTGCGCTGACTGACCATTCGAAGAAGTCGGCGCCGAATTCGATGCCGACCTCGCAGATGCCCTCCGCGTCGTGCGCGATGAAGCCCCGGTGGCCGTTGATCTCGATGTCGGTGGTCGACGCGCGGGAGAGTTGTTCGGTGGCACGTTCGCGGCCGATCGGCGATCCGCGGTACCAGTTGAACGACGCCACCGGCCCGGTGCGTGTGCCGCTGCTGTCCCACTCGCACACCGACGTGTTGTTGATGGTGTTGGTGAGGCCGCCAAGCCGGGTGATGGAGATGACCTCTTCGGTGGTGACGCCGCCGCATGCGCCGAAGAAGGGCCCCTCGCCGGCGCGGCCGGGCGCTGTGGGGGTGGACGCTTTGGCGGGGTCGGGGGTGTCGTCGTCGGACGAACATCCGGCGATGGCGAGTGCGACGACGGCAACAAGTGCGATGAGGAATCCGCCGCGTAGTTGATCGAGTTGTCGCCGTTCACGTTTCGTCGGTCGGCCGGCGCCACGGTCGCGTCGGGGCTGGCTTGCGACGATCTCACGCGGGGGTGGTGGCGGGCTGCGGTCGATGTAGCATTCGGCGGCCATCGGGGCGGACACGCGTTTGCTGATGAGTTTGGTGACTTCGACGATGCGTTCGCGTCCGGCCAGGCGCACCCGGATCTCGTCGCCGGGGACGATGGGTTGTGCCGGTTTCGCGGTGGCGCCGTTGACGCGGACGTGCCCGCCGCGGCATGCGGCTCCCGCTGCGGAACGGGTCTTGGTCAGTCGGATCGCCCAGATCCAGGCATCAACGCGGGTGGACACGGTTGGCTGGTGCTCCCTCCGTCGCGCCGACTGGTTCGGTGGCCACCACTCTAGCTGTGCGATCTCGATATACGGCCCAAGGCGTGTCTTCCATTGCTTCTGCGAGGGATTGGCGGAGCCGATTATTTCCTGGCAAGGCGGAGGAGGAAGCGATAGCGCCAGCTATCGTGACCGACGACAACGCCGCCAGGGGAGAATCGGGCCGTCAAGAACCGCAAAGGGCAATGGGAGACACGCCCTAGGATCGCGGGCCGTCGTGTGTCAGCTCTTGCGCGTGAGGAGGTAGTACCCGACTCCGCCTGCGACGACGGCAAGGATGAAGGCGAGCCAGAAATTGGTGAGGAACCAGACGACGCCGAACACGACGATGGCCGGCGAGATGGCGGCGAGGCTCATACCCGGATGCTGGCGGACGACCTGTGACAGGGCCTGACTCTTCTGCCGATCGATCTCCATGGCGCGCTCCTCTGCTCGGGCGGTGGTCTCCACTGTAGACGCGCCGCCCGGGTTGCCGGGTTCTGGAATGGATGACGCCCCGGCGCGGTCGGGGGTTCCGCGCCGGGGCGTCGTTTGTGGGGATGGGCTGGCCGGCCTAGCTTTCGTTGCCCGATCCGTTGTTGGAGCTGTTGCTGCTGTTCGAGTTGCTGCTCGAGTCGGAGCCCTTGTTCTCGGAGGAACCGTTGTCGTCGGACTTGTTCTCCGATGAGCCCTTGTTGTCGGACTTGGTCGACGAGGAGTCCTTGTTGTCGGAACCCTTGTTGTCGGAGCCCTCGTTGTCGTTCTTGCTTTCCGAGCGGTGCTTGCCGACGTAGCCGCCCTTGTTCTCCGACCGATGCTTGCCGACGTAGTTGTTCGACTGGTCCTTGTTGTCAGTCGAATTGTCGGTGGTCGTGGTTGTGGTGTCTGCAGTCTTGTCGGTCGTGACCTCGTCCTCGGTGGTGTCCACCGGCGCAGCGAGCGTGGTGACCTTCTCTGGTTCGGCCTCCGTGGTGTCGTCGGTGGTGGTCGTGGTGGTACGCAGCAGACTGGGCGACGGAGTGTCGTCGGTGGTCGTGGTCAACGACAGCGGGGAGGCGGTCGTTGTTGTTGTGGTGCTCGGGATCTCGATTGGACCGATTGACGAGATACCAAAGGGGAACTTGTATTCAGGCAGGTTCACGACGGGAACGATCTCGCCCGTATTCAGTGCCGCGAAGGTAATCACCGGAACCCCAAGGTGGTTGGGACGATCGACCCCGTTAACCTCAACCTCCGGGTTAAGGGTGATCTTCTGACCCAGCCACTCGATCGTGATCGGATCCTGAGATCCATAATCGCTTGTCAGACGCAGGAAATTGCCGCTGAAGAGATCGTAGTCACCGCCGATCGAAAGTCGCGCGAAATCCTTGCTGAGCGTAAGAGGTTGGCCGTTAAGTAGTTGCGTGATGACCTGGGTGAAGACTCCGGTTGGGTCGAAGAGAATCCCCGTCGGATCGGTGAGCCCGAACTGGAGCTCGTTGTTCACAGCGTTCCACCGGAAGTCCAACGTGCCCGCGATGTTTGCACAAGCACCCACACCTTCTGCGTAAGCACCGGTGAGGCCCCCGTAGCAGCTGACGGAGCGCACTGCAGGAATCGATGGAAGCTTGATCTCCGCGAGATCCAGAGGTGTCAGCGTGTTATCGCCGAGAATGGTGACAGGAATCTCGTCGGTTGTCCACGCGTTGGCCATCCCAATCAGCGCGAAGGATACAGCTGTGCGCTCTCCACTCGCGCCTGCGGTCGCCAAGCTCAAGGGCAAGAATGAAATCGCCGTTGCTTTGCCACCACCCGATGCCATAGCGAACTGGAAGCCATCGCCGATCACCTTCGCCGACCCAGACGTGACAGGTGGGCCAGGAATCGGGAAATCTATACCTACAACGTCATTGACGATTCCCGCCGCCGTGGTGTAGGCCGCGGCGGCTACCAGGTACTCGGCCAGATCAGCAGAATACTGAGCCCAGCCCGGCACGGTCTGCGGGTAGCTGGCCCACACAGGCGCAACAGGCGGGTTGTTGAAGTAGTTCTGAAGTGATTTGTAGAGCGCGTCTTCCTCGGTGTCACTGTCTACCCGAGGAACCAACTCAATTCGGTCCGGCATGACGATGGCGATACCTGTGCCGGTCGACATTGAACAATCTGCACCGCCGCTCGTCCCACCCGTGGCGCACAACTCCATGCGAAGAGACTTCGCCAATTCTTGCGTGAGTTCGTTGTTGGCTAGTTGGGCAATGATCTCACCCAGTTGACCGGCCGGATTCTCGATTTCAACGCCGCCGACGGTCACGGCCATCGCCGGCGCATCCGCCATGACCTGCCCGGCCCCCACGGCAGCAACCGTCGCCAATGCAGCAACGCCCGCGGCCACGCGGCGGCCGCGTTTCTCCTCGCGGTTGCGGCGCCTCGCTTCCTTCTCAGAACGTCGAATTGCGTTGCGCCCCAACCTGGTCATGCGTCCAACTTTCCTTAATGGAACCTTAACGACCGTTATTCAAGCATGAGCGATCCCCAAGGTGTGCGATTTGCAAGATTTCCTCAAGAGTCGCGGATTGAGGCGAAAATTCTATGGGTCAGCCGACCCACACCACTAGAACGGCGGTGGGGGTTCGGCTTCGATGCGGAGTCGGTTACGGAGGCGTTCGCGTTGTCGGCGGAGGTGTTTGTCGACGGTGCGGGGTCGGCGTCGTTTCTTGGGGAGTTCGCCGGTGCCGTCGAAAATGACGCGGGGTCGGGTGCGGGTGTCAGCGGGCTGCCACCGGATTCTGCCGAGGGCGGGCACGATGTCGATGATCGAGTCGGCCCGCCCGGGCAACACGAGTCCTTCGGGGGTGATCCAGGTGGTGTGCGGGCGGCCGTGTTCGTCGAGGACTTGGTCGTCGATGAAGTCGGTGAGGGTTTTCGCCAGGTGGTGGAATCGGCATTTGGCGCCGATCCCGGCGGGGTCGGTGTGCCCACCGGCGTACGGGTCGTCATGGTTGTACTCGGAGACATGGTCGAGTTCGCATTCCCAGGCCGGTTTGGTGCAGCCGGGAACCGAACACGTGCCCTCACGGGACAGGATGTAGGTGATCAGCGCGGTCGAAGGCCGATACGGATCCGACGGCAGATGCGGCGCAAGACCCGGCAGTATCGCGCTCGGTGGCAGTGGTGTGGGTTCGGGTTCGGGGATGCGGCGCCAGAAATCCGGGTTACCCCTGGTGGGTTTCTCACAGTTCACGGGCTTGTCAGTGGCCGGCTTCGATGGCTTCTCACCAGGCCCTTCGAGGCCCTGCGATTTCGATGCGGTCCCGGCTCGCAAGCTCGCCCGGTCCCTACTCAATCCGGCGGCCAGGGCTCCTCGCACCTCAGGGAGCGGGGGGATGCCTTCGTCGACCGACGCTGCTTCGGGCACGTCACAGACCGGTGGCGTGGTGTCCGACGCTGTCTCGCCAGGCCCTTCGAGGCTCGTCGCTTGCGCTCCTCGCACCTCAGGGAGCGGGGTGGTGGCGTCGTCAGAAAGGTCACCTGGCGGGGCCGTAGCCGGCTGGGCTGGTGCGGGTTGGGGGTTGATGGGTTTGATGACCGCGTCGGGGCGCTGGGCGAGTTCGCGGGCATGCTCGGCCGAGATCACCCCGTACCCATTCATATGCGCCGGGGTGGTGTTCGACTCGTCGGTCCGCGTGGTTTCCTCACACACCACATGCAACACGATCCGCGCCTGGGCCGGCGGCAGCGTTCCGGGTTCGGGAATCTCGGCATCACACTCGGCACGCCCACACTGGCATTCAAACCGGGTGCCCGACAACAGGGCGAACGCCGCATCGGAGTTACGGGCCCGCTTCCCCCGGCCGTCCTTGGAGCACACGGTGCCCGCCAACGCCTGGACCGCGGCGACCGCGATGCGCGCGTTCTCCGCGGTCATCGACGCCGCCAGAGTGGCCATCCCATCGCCGAGATCCTCGACCCACACCGCCCGCTGGCCCTTCGCGTGCTTGCGGCGCTCGCGGACCGCTTCGGGGTCGTGGCGGAACACGATCCGGTCAGCCAGATCCCGGATCGCTTGGGGTGACCACCGGCCGCGGCGTTTACGGAGTTCTCTGGTGATCTCGGCATCCACCTCGCCAATGTGTTCACCGTCCACCAGATCGGTGCGGCCGACGATCGCGACGGTCTGCGCCTTGGTGAGCACACCGTCACGCAAACAGGCCGACACCAGCGGAAGCCGGTCGCGTAGGGCGATCGCCTCGCCCAACAGACTTTCGGCCGTCAATTGGGAGATGGCCAGCGATGCCGCGATCCGCATCGCACACTGGGCGCGCTGATCGATCCAGTCGGTGTCGTCATCCATCGTCGGCTCCACCAGCCGGGTATGCAATTCAGCGGCAACCTGATACGAGCTCCACGCCAAGAACGATCCGCCGTGTGCGGCCTGCTCGAAGGAGGCGACCAACTCGTTGATCGACACCGCCTCCTCGTCCTCGATCACCGCGAGATCGGGCAGCCCCAACACCGCAGCATCAATCTGCGGCCACTGCACCGTTGCTGCGGTGTCGGCCGACTCTTGATCCTCGGACGCCGATTCTTGATCCTCTGACAAAGCAGTCACCCCCTTCCCCGATTCACTGGATTCAGACTAGAACACGCCACCGACAATTCCGTTCGGCCAGACTCTGATCGGTAGAGGTACATTCGAAATGGTCGACTGTGCAGCACGTTTCCGGATAAACGTCGTACATCTGAATCCCTCCCCCAATTGCTGAGTACAGGGTAGAACACAGCACCGACAATTCTGTTCGGCCGCGACTTGTTCGTTGACTGTGCACTCGAAATCGTTGACTGTGCGGCACTTCCCGACCGAACGTCGTACATCGAAATCCCTCCCCGACCGACTTAGTACAGGGTAGAAGAAGGCACCGACAAGAACGTCACGCGTCGAGTGACGTTGATACACAGCGCGTGTTGGACTTGGTAGGAGAGCTCGCGGCCCTTCGAGGCTCCTCGCTAGCGCTCGTCGCACCTCAGGGAGCGGTAGGAGCGTCGGCATAGCGCCTCGAGCACCTCAGGGAGCGGTAGGAGCGTCGGCATAGCGCCGCGAGCACCTCAGGGAGCGGTAGAAGGGTCGGCTAGCGCCTCGAGCACCTCAGGGAGCGGTAGAAGGGTCGGCTTGGCGCCTCGAGCACCGCAGGGAGCGGATGGAGAGACCAACCTGCGGGAATCTGTACGCACCAGCCGAGTGAAGTGGATAGTGCACTTACACAAGCTGACTCGTACAGATTCCCCACATGAAACGGGGTGGGTCACCAACGATCGCGGTCAAGGGGCTCCCCGGCTGCACCAGCATCGGCGGCGCAGCCGAAGCCGACCACCCAACGGCCGTCGGACAATTCGACCTGCCCGAGCATCATCGGCGAGGGAAGGTCGGCGAGGAAGGAGCCCAGCGCCGACGGTGACAGAGTCCAGATCTCACCCTGGATCGCACGTCCGTCGGACGGATCGCGGATCAGACCCGGCTTGGGTGGCGTGGTGGACAGGGCAACGAGACGGTACGACGGCGCGGTGGTCACCTCACCGACCCAGCGAGCGCCGCGGTCGGAGAGTTCGTGAGTCAGCGGACCGCCACTCATGTGCGCACCGAAAACAGCAAGTTCGACGGCGGGAGCGACGGACTCGGGCCAGGAGGCGGCGGGCGATGCCGCGCCCAGACGCTGGGCCAGATCTACGAGTACCGCGTCCTCGTGTGCCTTCGCCAGCAGAGTGATGCCGAATTGCGCTTGACTGCCGTCGCTTTCGTCGACGACGCCCGACGGGATGGCGAGGCCACACAAGTCGAAGAGGTTGCAGAAGTTGGTGTAGGTGCCCATCCGGGAGTTGACGCCCACCGGGTCGGCAACAACGTCGGCGAGGGTCGGATGCATGGGTGCGGTCGGGACGATGAGCGCGGTAGCGTCGCCCCATTCGGTCATCGCCAGCTCCCGCAGCTCGTCCAGCTTGCGGTGTGCGCGAAGCAGATCGACAGCCCCGAATCGATTCGCGGAACGGATGATTCCCGCAACGGTGGGGTCCAGATCCGAGCCGCCGCCGTCGATGTACTCGCCCACGGCGTCGTAGCGCTCCGCGACCAGCGCGTCGTCGTACAAGAGCTTGGCAGCGGCCAGGAATGGCGACAGGTCGATGGTCTTGATCACCAGGCCGGCAGACTCTGCGCGCGACACCGCGTCGGCGAAGGCAGCACGCCAGTTGTCATCCAACGACGGCAATTCGGCTGGCACAGCAACAACCGGGCGCTCCGGCGCGGCCAGAAGAGTCGGCGTACCGAACGGTCGCGGGCCACGCGCACCGGCCATCGCGGCCATCGCGGCGTCGGCGAGATCGAGGGTCGCGGCGAAGATCGTCACCGTGTCATAGCTGGCGCACGCCGGGACCACACCGTCGGTGGAGATCGCACCGACGGTCGGCTTGATCCCGACAATCCCCTGCAATCCCGCGGGAACCCGACCCGAACCTGCGGTGTCGGTACCTATCGCAATGTCAGCGAACCCGAGCGCGACAGCCACCGCAGAGCCGGAGCTCGAACCACCGGAGATACGGTCGGGACGACGCGAGTCACGCGCCGCGCCATAGGGACTGCGTGTTCCGACGAGGCCGGTGGCGAACTGGTCAAGGTTGGTCTTGCCGATCACCACCGCCCCCGCCGCCTTCAACGCAGCGACCGCGGGTGCGTCGACATCAGGTGTGTAGGCGTACCCGGGACACGCAGCCGTGGTGGGTAACCCGGCCACGTCGACATTGTCCTTGACCGCCAACACCATTCCGGCGAGCGGGCCGCCACCCGCGACGGACTGCGCGAAATCTGCGGAAACCTCATCGCGAGAACGCAACGTGATGAACACCTCGGGGCGATCGGCGGCAGCGATTCGGCCGAAGATGTCGTCGATCTTGCTCATGCCACTTTCCCTTTCGCAAACTCGCCCTGCAACGACCAGCGTTGACGCTCCTCGGCCCGCGCAACCTCCATTGTCTCCCGTTTTGCCGAGATGTCGACGGCCTGCGAATCGAGGAATTGCTGATGCTCGGCCAGCGAGAACACTCCGTCGGTGATCCGGGTGCTGTCGCCACGACCGGCGGCGACGTCGGCCCGCATGTCGATCAGCTCCTCGGCACTCACGGGATACCAGCGGATCTGGTCGAAGAAGCGCAGCAGCCACGGGTGCTCGGGGTCGAATCCCGGTGCAGGCAACGGATGCCGATGATTCCACACCTGCGTCGTGCGGCCGACGAACTGATATCCGCCGGGTCCCTCCATGCCGTAGATGCACAGATACGCGCCACCGATGCCGACGGCATTCTCCGGCGTCCACGTCCGGGCCGGGTTGTACTTGGTGGTCACGAGACGATGCCGAGGATCGAGCGGAACAGCAACCGGCGCACCGAGATACACGTCACCGAGGCCGAGCACCAGATAGCTGGCGTCGAAGACGGTCCGGTAGACGTCGTCGACCGAGTCGAGCCCGTTCATGCGACGGATGAACTCGATGTTCCACGGACACCACGGCGCATCCGACCGCACGCCCAGCATGTAGCGTTCGATGGCCTCGCGGGTGGCGGGATCGTCCCACGACAACGGCAGGTGCACAGTACGACTCGGCACGACGAGATCCTCAGCCGCCGGGAGCTGGCTTTCACACTCGGTGAGCCACTCCAGCATCGACGCCTGCGACCACACATCCGGGTCGGCCTTCACCTGCAACGACCGAATCCCCGGGGTGAGATCGATCAGACCCCTGGGCTTTTCGGCCGCGATACGCTCACTCAGCGCCTGCACCCGGGCACGCAGCGCGAGATCGAGCCGCATGTCGCCATATTCGACGAGGATGTTGTCGTCGCCGCTACGCCGATAGGTGACGGCCGTCGACCCGTCCGCGGTCGACGTGGTGCCCAGAATGCCGTTGTCCGTGTCGCCACCGGCCGACAGCACGGGCACGAACGACGCGCGACGCCCCAACCCCAACTCGGTGGCCGACGCCGTCGCATCGCTGCGGACCGCCACGAAACGCACCGTGTCGCCGGGCTTGAGCTGCCCCAGCTTCCACCGTTCCGCGCTGGTGACCGTCACCGGACACACGAACCCGCCGAGGCTCGGACCATCCGGCCCGAGAAGAATCGGAGTGTCACCCGTGAAGTCAAGCGCACCAACGGAATATGCGTTGTCGTGGATGTTCGACGGATGCAGACCCGCCTCTCCCCCATCGGTCCGCGCCCACCGCGGCTTGGGGCCGACGAGGCGGACACCGGTGCGATCGGAGTTGAAATGCACCTCGTAATCCGTGGCGAACAGATCGTCTATGTCGTCGGGCGTGAAGAACTCCGGCGCCCCATGCGGGCCGACTGTCACACCGAGCTGCCACGCGTTGGTCATCGCGGGTTGCTCGTCGAAGAGGATGCGGCGAGCCCTTCGAGGCTCGCAAGCTCGCACCTCAGGGATCGGGGACGGCTCGCACACCGGACTCGACAGCTCGTCACCATCGTTCAGCCGCCGACCGTCCTTGCCGCCGAACCGGCCCATCGTGAAGGTCGAGCGGCTACCCAGGTAGTCCTCGGCGTCGAGACCACCCGAGATCGCCACGTAGACGCGCATTCCCAGGTCGCCGACCGCTCCCACGTCGAGTGTCGACCCCGCGGCGATGCGCAGCGGAACCCACTGCGGCACAACCTTTCCGTCGACCCGAACGATCACCGGGGCACCGGTCACCGCGACCACCGCCGGCTCGTCGAACCGCAGCGCCGGCCCGGCCAGGGTGACCTCGAGACCGGCTGCGGTCTCGGCATTTCCGACCGCGACGTTGGCCAGCCGGAACGACAGATCGTCCATCGGGCCGGACGGCGGGACGCCGACCTTCCAGTACCCGACGCGGCCGGGCCAATCCTGGATGGTGGTCAGCGGACCCGCGCGTAAGACGGTGATTGCCATGGTGGAACAGAGCTCCTGTGGGAAACGAACGAGAAAGGTCAGGACGGCCGGGTCACGATGACGCGAACTGCGGTCGGATCGAAACCGTTGCAGGGGTTGTTGATCTGCGGACAGTTGGAGATCAGGACGAGCGTGTCGACGTCGGCACGCAACGCCAGACGCTTGCCCGGCGCCGACAAGCCGTCGACGATGCCGAGCGAACCGTCCGCGTCGACCGGCACGTTCATGAAGAAGTTGATGTTGCCGACCATGTCGGCCTTCCCCAAACCATGCCGACTGCCCTCGATGAGGAAGTTCTCCACGCACGCATGCTGATGCTTGGTGTGGTGTCCGTAGCGCAGCGTGTTGGATTCCTGCGAGCAAGCGCCACCGACGGTGTCATGGTTGCCGACCTCGTCGGCGACGATGGTCATCAGCGGGTTGGCTTCCTGATCACGGATCACACTGCCCGTGGTCAGAAAGATGTTGCCCTGCACGGCGATCGTGGCCTGCGCCGAGTAGCGGATCGAGTGGTCGTGCGCGCCGAAGAACAGCGTGTCGACCGCCTGGTTGCCGTACAGATCGACGATGGTCAGCACATCGCCGGCAGCGACGACGCCGGACCAGGGCCCGCGGTCGCCGACCTCACCGTCGTAGACGACGGTGCCGGGCACCAGGGCAAGTTCCTCGGCAGGAGCAGAAGCGAAATCTGTGGTTGTAGTCATCGTGGTGTTGGTAGTCACAGTGCATTCCAGACATCTTCGGAGTTGGCCACGGCGCGTTGGTATTCGGGATCGGTGTTCTCGACGTCGGCGAGCAGAGACGTCAGGTCGTTGGGTGCCTTCCACGCCAACAGTTCGAGCGGTCCGGTGTCGAAGGTGGGCGACGGATCGAGCGGGTGTGCGGTGTTGACGATCGCCACCACACACGGGAGGTGCAGGATCAGGTCGACCGACTTGTCGAGCCCCGCCGAACCCTTCGACGTCAACGTTCCGTCGGCCTCGACCACGACACCGTGGAAGAACGACAGCGACGGCGCGACGTCGGTCGGCGTGAGCCCGTGCTTGGCCGCAGCCAGCGTGAACATCTCCCGGCCCGCCGGTGACGCGGAATGCACATGACCGTCACCGTATTTGGCGGTGTTGCCGACGAGGGTCGAGGTACCGCACAGCGCGTCGTGGTGAGCCGACTCGTCGGCGACGATCGTCGCCAGCGCACGCCCCTGATCGCTCAGCAGCGGATGCCCGGTCGACAGGTACGCCTGCCACGGCACCTTCACTGTGTCGGCGACGTTGAGGCGCTCCCACGGGGCGTCGGCGCGCCACAGCAGGATGTGCGCGCACGCAGATCCGGCGATGTCACGCAACCGGATTCGCGTGCCACGCGCCAGCACCTTGCTGGTGTAGCGACCGCCGGGAATGGTCTCGGCCCAGGTGAGGGTGGACGGGTCGACGTCGACGGGAGGGTTGGGCCACTTACTGGCCGGAACCACCGGCATCGAGTCGGTGATCGCACCGGCCTGCGACCGCGCATGCTCGCGGGCGCCGGCAGTGGTGCCGGTATCGGTGATGGTGCTCATGGGTGTTACTCCTTGGTTGTAGCAGGTTTTCGAGTTGTGGGTCGCCGGCCCTTCGAGGCTCGTCGCTAGCGCTCCTCGCACCTCAGGGACCGGAGGGCGAGTGTCAGGCGCCGACGGTGACCGGCTTCGGGTGCTCTTTGCCGCGGGGGTAGCAGGCGATGCCGACCAGGACGGTCGCGACGATGCAGATGGGGCCGGCCCAGCGCAGGATGGGCATCTCACCGCTCGGGTCGAAGACCTCGGCGCGCGGCCAGGCCAGGTTGATCACCATCAGCGTGCCGTAGGCAACCGCAAGGATGTTGACGATGATGCCGAAGCGGCCGAGCCCGAACAGCTTCTTGCCTTCCGCGTCGACCGCGACACCGCCGTTGGGCCAGCCCTGGAAGCGGCGGTAGAGCATCGGCGCCGTGACCGCGAGGTAGGCCAGGTAGATCAGGATGATGCAGACGCTGGCGAGGGTCGCGAAGATCGCCGAGTTGCCGACGTTCACCAACAGGATGCCGATGCACAACAGACCGATCAGGATGGCCGGGAGGATCGGGGTGCCGGTGCGGCTGTTCACGTGAGACAGCTGCTTGGAGAACGGGAGTCGGCCGTCACGAGCCATCGAGAACATGAGGCGCGAGCACGCGGTCTGGATGGCCAGGGTGCAGATGAAGATCGCCACGGCGACGTCGCACAGCAGCACCTTGCCCCAGAAGTTGCCGAGCACCGAGTCGAGCACGTACGGCAGGCCGCCGGTCGCAAGCTCCTCACCCAGGGTCGGTGCCGCCATGAGGGCACCGAGCAGCATCAGTCCGCCGCCGATCGCGGAAACGGTCAGCGCCATCCGGATGGTGCGCGGGGCGACGCGACGCGGGTTCTTGGTCTCCTCGGCGAGCTCACCGGCCGAACCGAAACCGACCATGACGTAGGCGGCCATCAGACCGGACACGATGAAGGCCCAGATGTAGCCCGGCTGCGTTCCGGGAACTCCGGTGTCGAACACCACGCTCGGTCCGCGCTGAGCGTGGGTGAACAGTGCGAGGATCACGGCGACCACACCGACGAGCTCACAGGTGACGCCGATGTTGTTGACGCGGCTCATCCAGGTGACGCCGACGCAGTTGATGGCGGTGACGATGACCAGCAGGATCGAGCCGAGGAGCACCGCGTTCGCCGCACCGCTCGAGCTGGTGAGGTCGGGATCGTCGCCGATGATCTGGAAGCCCGACCACACCGTCGGCAGCACCACCTGCAGCGCGATCGCTGCCGCCGACGCGGTGACGATCTGGGCGATCATCATGAACCAGCCGCCGAACCAGCCGATCACCTCCCCGCCCATGCGTCGGGACCACTGATAGATGGCGCCGGAGATCGGGTAGCGGGCCGCGATCTCGGCGAAGCAGAGCGCGACGAGGAACTGGCCTGCGTAGACGATCGGCCAGGTCCAGAAGAAGGCCGGACCGCCGAAACCGAAGCCGAGGCCGAAGAGCTGGAAGATCGTGGTCAGGATGGACACGAACGAGAAGCCCGCGGCAAACGATGCGAACTTGCCGAGGGAGCGGTGTAGCTGCTGGTCGTAGCCGAATTCCGACAGGTCGTCGGCGTCCATGCCCGTGGTGGGAGACACGGGCTGCGACGTTACGCCGGTAGATGCGGTAGAGGTCATCGTGTGTGGTCTTTCTCTGCGGTTTCTCTCTGGGGGGAGCTCACCGTTGAGCGGTTTAACTGTCAGTTGATAGATAAGCGTCTCGCTATTTCTATCACATGACAGAAATGTTGCAAGCCGGGAAACTCGCGCAACGAATGCGTTACGCGCCGCAGGTCAGCGGGCCGGGTGGCCGCACGGGCTACACTCAAGGCTCGGAATCCACCCGAAATCCCCACTCAGATGCTCCGCCGCACAGAAGGGCCGGGACATGACCCCACGGTCGGCGTCGCGCCGCACGGTGGCCGGTCCGGGCCGACCCCGACTCGTCGAACCCAAACGCCGCGGCGAGACCGCTCGTGAGGAAATCCTCGACGCCGCAGCCGAACTCTTCACCAGCCGTGGATACACCGGCACGTCGACGCGCATGATCGCTGACGCCGTCGGCATCCGCCAGGCGTCGATGTACCACTATTTCGCCACCAAGGACGACATCCTCGCCGCGCTGCTCGAGACCACCGTCCTCACCCCGCTAGACCATGCGCGTCGGCTGCTCACCGAGGAACGGCCCGCGCTCGAACGACTCCTCGATCTCGCCCGCTACGACGTCACACAACTGGCGTCGTCACGCTGGAATCTCGGCGCGCTGTACCTCCTGCCCGAGGTCCGCGACGAGCGGTTCACCGAATTCCGGGCCGCCCGACGCGAACTCGCCGACATCTACGCCAGACTTGCGACCGAGGCGCTCGGCACCGCGTCGGACAAGCGAAACCTGTTGCCGTTCAGGCTGGTCGAGTCCGTCATCATGATGCGGGGCGACGAAGCGCGCGGAGAGTTGGGCGAGCACACCGCCGCCGGCCTCGTCGACACCATCGTCGGCGCGATCAAGATGCTGCTGGAGCACGACCCGGCGCGTTGACCCCGGAAGCGGCCATCCGTTGCGCCGCCGTCCTCGATCCCGCCGCGATGGGCCGACGCCCGACCGCCTTGCTCAGACCCCACGGTGGCATCCCGCTGTTGATGGTCTCGTGCCGGTCGATCTCGTAGGTCTCGTGCCAGATGCCGACCGCGTTCTGGTCGGCGAAGTGCTTGTTGAACCACTGCCACGCCGGCCGATGTGGTGCCGCGGAGTCGGCGGCGAAGGCCTGGATGTCCGCGGCTGATCGCCAGTAGGTCACCACCAGCGGCGACGGAACGAGATACAGGTGATACGAGAGCAGCCCGGCCTCGCGATGGCGTTCGAGATGCTTGAGCATCCTCGGCATCGCGAAGAACGTGTAGGTCCACGCGCGGATGCGCCACGGTTTCGTCACTTTCATGCCGATGAGGAACAGCGTCGTGCCGTCGGGTGGCGTCAGGTTGGTCATTCTCGCGGCGTCGGGCTTGGACATGGCGAGCCTCCTGGTTTCAAAACGATGTTATGAAACAACGTTATGGAATAATCGGCCTCGTGGCAAGACCCAGAATTCATACGAATGACCTGCGCGACCAACTGCTCGACGAAGCCGTTGCGATCGTCGCGGCTCATGGCATCGGCGCGCTGTCGTTGCGGGACGTCGCGCGGGCCGCCGGCACGTCGACGACCGCGGTGTACTCCCTGTTCGGCAGTAAGGAAGCCCTGGCCAGAGCCGTTCAGGTGCGGGCACTGGAATCGTTCACGGCCGCCGAGCATGCAGTCGCGCAGGCCCCCGACGCCGCCGGCGACATCGCGAACCTGGGCACCGCCTACGTCGGCTGGGCACTGGCAAACCCGAAGCTCTACGCGTTGATGTTCGGCGACGCGCTGACCGGTATCGCGCCGACCGACGAGTCCACCGCGGCGGCCGAACGCGCGATCCAACCACTGCGCGACGGCGTCGCACGAGCCATCGAGTCCGGGGTGTTTCGGAAAGCCGACGTCGCGACCGTCGCCGCATCGCTGTGGGCGCAGGTGCACGGCATGGCACTGCTGCTCCTGTCCGGCCACTACCCCGCCGACGCCGATCCGGTCGTCGCGGGTGGGGCCATCGTCCAAGGTTGGCTGGCACAACCCGATTAGGCTGTCCCCCATGGCAGGCCGCAGCATGAGTTTCGACCCGATCGCACAGGCACAGGCGAACTGGACCCAGGCCGGGTGGGGCGACGTGGCCGACGGGATGGTCGCGGTCACGTCGGTGATGCGCGCCCACCAGATCCTGCTCGCCCGCGTGGAGGCATCGCTGCGCCCCTACGACCTCACCTTCTCGCGCTTCGAACTTCTTCGGCTGCTTGCTTTTTCACGCCAGGGAGCGTTGCCCATCACCAAGGCGTCAGACCGCCTGCAGGTGCACGTCACCAGCGTCACGCATGCGATCCGCCGGCTCGAGGAGAACGGACTCGTCCAGCGTGTCCCCCACCCCACCGACGGTCGCACCACCCTCGTCCAGATCACCGAACTCGGACGCTCGACGGTCGAGGACGCGACCAAGACCCTCAACGCCGAGGTGTTCGCCGACGTCGGCATGAGCGACGACGAGATCGGCGGACTGGTGTCGGCGATCCAGTCACTCCGACACCACAACGGGGATTTCTGAACAGGGGCGACTTCCCAGCCTGCTCCACTCGGATCGCCGGCCACCATAGAATCCCCGAGTATGACGATCGCCTACTGGATCGCGGCCGTACTCCTCGGTGCGTTCTTCGCCTATGCGGGCGCGCTCGAACTCCTGCGTACGCGCGAGCAACTCGGCCCGGGCGCCGTCCGAAGTGACACCGCCGGGCATCGGCATGCAGATATACGCATCTGAGGACTCAACGGTGTCATCTGGGACGGCCGTCGCGTGGTCATCGACATCGGGAGCACGATCCGCCTCAAAAAGAAAGTAGGGGAAGAAGATTCCGCCCCTACCCTTGGTGTCCTCCCCGAGAAATTTCTAGCGGAAGACCATGAACCCCGGGGAAGAAGTTCTTCCCCTAGATTTTGCGACCTGGCGATCAGGCATTTCCCCAGGTCAGCGCGGATCGAGCCCGAAGGGTAGGCCACGCTCGCGGACCCACGCGGTGTGCGCCTTGGCGAGATCGCTTGTTGGTTCGCCGATGCCGTCGAGCGCGTCGGACTGTTCGCGGGTGTCGAAGGTCGCGCCGAGTCCGCTGAGTACCGCGTTGACCCCGAGGCTGATCCGGGCGAGCATGACGTAGTCGCTGGGCACGCTCATGCGGCGGAAGGCCACGCTTGCCGGACCGTCGCCGATGAAGGATCGCAGCGCGTCGCCGCTGTCGTCGGCGACAAAGGAATGCGGCTGCTCGCCGAGCGATGCCCTACTCATCATCGCCCACCACTCGAAGACCTGGTCGGCGGTCAGATCGGCGTCGGTGTCGAGGAATCCATGCCGGTTCGCGAGGCGAAAGACCTCGTCGCGATCTCCCGCGAGAGTCGCCCGATAGGTGTGCACGATGCCGGTCCGCACCCACTCGGGAAACTGTTTGACACAACCGAAGTCGACGAAGCCGACACTCCCGTCGTCGCCGAAGCGGTAGTTGCCCGGGTGTGGGTCCGCGTTGAACAGACTGCCGTGGCGGTAGGCGCCGAACGCGAAGTAGCCGATCACCTCGCCCCAGTGGTTGCGCAGGTCCTGATCGGCGGTGAGGGCCTCGGACCACCCGACGCCGTCGACGTAGCTCATCGTCAACACCCGGTTGGTCGAACGGTTCGCGACCACCTCGGGTATCCGGATGAACGGATGTCCGCGGTACAGGTCGGCAAACCGGCTGATGCTTCGCGCCTCATGCCGATAGTCGAGTTCCTCGGCGATGCGCTCGGACAGTTCGGCGGCGGCCGCGCGTTGATCGGTGCGAAATGCCCTGGGGGTCAGCGACATACTGAGTTTGAAGAAGGTCGCCAGCAGTTCGGTGTTGGCCAGGTCGTGACGAATCGCCTGCGCCACACCGGGATACTGCACCTTGACCGCCACCCGGCGCCCATCGGGCAGCCACGCCACATGCACCTGACCGATGGAGGCAGCCGCCATCGGCTCGGGCGAAAAGCCCGCGAACAACTTCTCGATCGGCTTCCCCAGTTCGGCTTCGACGATCTCGCGTGCGGTGTCGGCGTCCATCGGTGGCGCGTCGGCCTGCAGGCGACGCAACGCCTGCTGGTAGATCGCCAGCGGCCCGTCTGTGGGCCCTGAACCGTCGAAGGTCGACATGAGTTGCCCGGCCTTCATCAGGACACCTTTGGAATGCCCGAGCAGATCGGCATAGCGATCGGCGGTGCGACGATGGAAATCGTCGACGGCCCCTTCGTTTCCCGCCCGCTGGCGCAATCCGGCCACCACACGACCGCCCGCCGACCGGGCCGCGAATCCCACCACGGGAATGGTGCGACGCACACGGCCCGCGCGCACCTCGCCGAAGCGGTCGGGAGCCTGGGGCGCTTCGTCGGTCATGATCGGGATCCTTTCAGGAATCTCATCGGCAGGGAATGCAGCCCGCGGAGCAGGCGCGAGTCGCGCAGCACCGGCGGGCCGTCGAGCACTGGCTCACGACCGATCAGCATCCGCAGCGCCACAGTCACCTCCAGACGCGCCAGCGCCGCGCCGAGGCAACGATGGGGACCGTGTCCGAACGCCAGGTTCGGTTGTCTCCCATCGCGATCGAGACGGAACTGGTCGGGGTTGTCAAAGACATCCGGGTCGCGGTTGGCGGAACCGAGGACCACGATGGCCCGGTCACCGGCCCCGATGGTGTGCCCGCCCAACTGCTGCGTGAACGTCGCCACCCGGAAGACGGCCTGGGCGGGACCGTCGAGCCGCAGCATCTCGTCGAGCACGGCGGGGTCGTCGGCGTCGATCCGATCGATCGGTCGCCGACCGACCGGCCCGGTCAGCAGTCGGGCGATCCCGCCACCGAGCAGGTTCGCGGTGGTCTCGTGCCCGGCGACCGCCAGCAGGATCGCGTTCATCACCACCTCGTCCAGATCGAGACGCGGATCGGTCGCCAGCAGACTCAGCAGGTCGTCGCCCGGTTCGGTTCGACGCTGTGCGGCCAACGGCAGGAACTCGGCGACCAGCGCGGCGAGCGCACCGGCCGCTGCGGGGGCCGCCTCGGCATCGAGGATGCCGTCGAGCGCCGGGGCGATGGCGGCCGCCTCGGTCCACAGCGTCTGCGCCGCAGGCAGATCCAGACCCAGCCACTCGGCGATCACCGCAATCGGAAACGGCTGGGCGATCTCGGTCATGAAGTCGAAGGGGGTGCGCGTTCCGATCGGCGCGATGATGTCGTCGGCGATGGCCACGACGCCGTCGGAGAGCTGCGCGATGTACCGGGGAGTGAACACGTCGCGGACCGAATCACGTTGGCGCGCATGATCGTCGCCGTCCAGAAGGAGCATCGTGCGGGAGAGCGGCGGCTCGGCGATGCCCAGGGCATCGAGTCCCTGCCGATTCACCTCGGACGCCATCGGATCGCTCGTCCACCCGCGCCCGGTCAACACCGACCGCGCGGCCTCGTATCCGAGGATCAGCCACGCCCCCGACGCGTCGTCGTGGCCGACGGGTCCGTGCAGCGCGCGCAGACGTGCGTAGTCGGCCGGCGCCCGGTCCGATGACCAGGGAAGTTGAGCAGGCCCGAGTGCGGTACTCATTCCCGACTCCTTCCCAAGTGCTCACTTAGGTGGTTACACTTGGCCAGACTAAGTGAGCACTTGGGAGGTGTCAATGGACGCTTTGTCGACGCGCGACCGATTGATCGACGAGGCAATGCGCCTCTTCGGCGAACAGGGTTACCGCGCAACGAGCGTCGCCCAGATCGAGGCAGCCGCCGGCCTCGCGCCGGGATCCGGCGGGCTCTACCACCACTTCCGATCCAAGGAGTTGCTGCTCGAAGCCGGGATCGATCGTCAACTCGACCGGATGAGCGCTCTCGCCGACATCCGGCAGATCTTCGAGGGACTGACCGACATGCGGTCCGAACTCACCGTCCTGTGCCGATACACGCTGAGCGTCATCGACGAAGAAGCCACCCTGCTACGCATCGTGTCCTCCGAATTGCGAGACCGCCCACGCAAACTCGCCGACGCCTTCGGATCACTGGTGGCCGACTCCTACACCGGCATGACCGCCTGGGTCGCGCGGGCCGCTCCGCACATCGACACGCAGGCCGCCGAGGCGATCGCCGCCGTTGCACTGGACGCCCTGTTCGCACACCGCACCATGCGGCAATTCCTTGGCGTCGAACCCCTCGCCATCGACGACGAACGATTCGTCGCCGAATGGGTCGCGATGGTCGCGGGGCGGATCGAGAGCGTCTGACGCGGGCTCGTCAGTGCAGGCTGTTGATGATGGCGCTGAAGTCCTGGTCGGCGTGCTGTTCGGCGAACGCGCGGTAGAGCTGCGCCGCGTGCGTGCCCAGCGGGGCGCGGGAACCGGTGCTGGCGACCGCGTCCATCGCCAGGCCGAGATCCTTGTTCATCAGCGCGGTCGCGAAACCCGGCTTGAAGTCGTTGTTCGCCGGTGACGTCGGCACCGGACCCGGGACCGGGCAGTTGGTCTGCACGGCCCAGCAGTTGCCCGTCGCACCGGTGATCACGTCGTACAGCGCCTGATCGGCGAGACCCAGCTTCTTGGCGAGCACGAAAGCCTCCCCCACCGCGATCTGCTGGACGGCGAGCACCATGTTGTTGCACACCTTGGCGGCCTGGCCGGCACCGGCCGTGCCGCAGTGAATGATCTTGCCCGCCATGGGTTCCAGCGTCGGGCGGGCCGCGGAGAACGACTCCTCCTCACCGCCGACCATGAACGCGAGCGTGCCGGCCGTCGCACCCTTGACACCACCCGAGACCGGGGCGTCGATCTGCGCGAACCCATGGTCGAGCGCCTGCGCGTGGATCTCCCGCGCGTCGTCGACCGAGATGGTGGAGCTGTCGATGAACAGCGCGCCGGTCGGCGTGGCCGGCAGGATATCGGAGTAGCACTTCTTCACGATGGCACCGCTGGGCAGCATGGTGATCACCACCTCCGCGGCGGCCACCGCCTCCACCGCCGACGGAAACGTGCCGATCCCGTTGGCTTCCGCGGTCTTGACCGCCTCCGGGACGGGATCGAACCCGTGCACGGTGTGGCCGGCCTTCACCAGGTTCGCGGCCATCGGGCCGCCCATGTTGCCCAGTCCCAGAAACGCGATCGTCGTCATTGTCGATTCTCCTGTTGATGTGTGGTTGTGGTTGACGCGCCCTTCGAGGCTCGTCGCTTGCGCTCCTCGCACCTCAGGGAGCGGATGGGGGCCACTTGGGTGGAGACTCTGGGGTCACGGAGCGGAGTGAAACCGCGACGCGATCGACCTGCCGAGAACCACCCGCATGATCTCGTTGGTGCCTTCCAGGATGCGATGAACGCGGAGATCCCGGACGATTTTCTCGATTCCGTACTCGGACAGATATCCGTAGCCGCCGTGAAGTTGCAGTGCCGCATCGGCGATGGTGAAGCAGGTGTCGGTGACATAGCGTTTGGCCATCGCACACTGCTCCACCTTGTCGGGGGCGTTGGCGTCGAGCGCCGACGCCGCATGCTCGAGCATCAGCCTGCTGGTCTGCAATCCGGTCGCCATGTCGGCCAGCGTGAAGCGAATGGTCGACTCGTCGAGCAGAGCCTTCCCGAACGCCTTGCGCGTGGCGACATAGGAGGCGGCCTTGTCGTAGGCGGCCTGGGCACCACCGAGCGACGACGCCGCGATGTTGAGCCGACCACCGTTGAGGCCGTTCATCGCGATGCCGAAACCGATGCCCTCGGTGGCGCCGAGCAGCCGGTCGGCCGGAACCCGCACCTCGTCGAGGATCACCTGCGCGGTGGGCTGCGCATGCCAGCCCATCTTGTGTTCCTGCGCACCGAAACTCAGTCCCGGCGTGTCCTTGTCGAGGAGGAACGTCGAGATGCCCTTGGGTCCGGCGTCGCCGGTGCGCGCCATGATCACGTACAGATCCGACGACCCGGCACCCGAGATGAACTGTTTGACACCGGTGAGCACGTACTCGTCACCGGATGCAATTGCCTTGGTGGACAACGCCGCCGCGTCCGAACCGGCGCCTGGTTCGGTGAGGCAGTAGCTGGCCACGGTCTCCATCGTCGCCAGCTTCGGCACCCACTCGGCGCGCTGCTCGTCGGTGCCGTAGTGATCGACCATCCACGTGCACATGTTGTGGATCGACAGGAACGCGGCCACCGCCGGGTCGGCGTAGGCGAGTTCGGCGAAGATCCGAACCCCGTCGAGACGACGCAGTCCACTGCCGCCGACGTCGTCGGAGCAGTAGATCGCGCCCATGCCCAATTCGGCCGCCTCGCGCAGTTCATCGAGCGGGAAATGATTGTTCGCATCCCATTCGAGCGCGAAGGGCGCGAGCTTCTTGGCCGCGAAACCAGCGGCGGTCTCGACGATCACACGATCGTCACTGTCGAGACCGGCGCCGGGACCGGCGTCGGTGAACAACGACATCTGCGGTCAGTCCATCGTCGGGATGACGAACTCGGCGCCATCCTTGATGCCCGACGGCCAGCGCGACGTGATGGTCTTGGTCTTGGTGTAGAACTGGATCGACGCCGGGCCGTGCTGGTTGAGGTCGCCGAAGCCGGAGCGCTTCCAGCCACCAAAGGTGTAGTACGCCACCGGAACCGGGATCGGCACGTTGACGCCGACCATGCCCACCTCGACACGAGCCGTGAAGTCACGGGCAGCGTCGCCGTCCTGGGTGAAGATCGCAACACCGTTGCCGTACTGGTGATCCGTCGCCAGCGCGAGTGCTTCCTCGTAGTCGTGGGCGCGCACGATCTGCAGCACCGGACCGAAGATCTCGTCCTCATAGGACGTCATGCCCTTGGTGACATGGTCGAACAGCGTGGGGCCGATGAAGAATCCGTTCGAGATGTCCTCGTCGCCGAAAGTCTGTTCGTCGCTGGTGCGTTCGCGGCCGTCGATGACGAGCTCGGCACCCTCTTCCACACCCTTGGCGATGTAACCCTTGACGCGCTCGAGCGCGGCCGCGGTGACCAGCGGACCGTAATCCGCCTTGGGGTCGAGGCTGTGGCCGACGCGCAGCGCGTTGACCTTGTCGATCAGCTTGGCGCGCAACCGGTCCGCGGTCTGTTCGCCCACCGGAACGGCGACGCTGATGGCCATGCAACGCTCGCCGGCGCTGCCGTAGCCGGCACCGATGAGGGCATCGACGGCCTGGTCGAGATTGGCGTCGGGCATGATGATCATGTGGTTCTTGGCACCGCCGAAGCACTGTGAGCGCTTGCCGTGGGCGGCCGACGTCTCGTAGATGTACTGCGCGATGTCGGAGCTGCCGACGAAGCCGAGTGCCTTGACGTCGGGGTGGGTCAGCAGCGCGTCGACCGCCTCCTTGTCGCCGTGGACAACCTGGAAGACACCGTCGGGAAGCCCTGCCTCGGTGAACAATTCGGCCAGCCGGACCGGGACCGACGGGTCGCGCTCGCTCGGCTTGAGGATGAAGGCGTTGCCGCAGGCGAGCGCGGGTCCGGCCTTCCACAGCGGGATCATCGCGGGGAAGTTGAACGGCGTGATGCCGGCGACGACGCCGAGAGGCTGGCGCACCGAGTGAACGTCGATACCCGAACCGGCGCCCTCGGTGAACTCACCCTTGATCAGATGCGGGATGCCGATGGCGAACTCGATCACCTCGATGCCGCGCTGGATGTCGCCGCGCGCGTCGGCGTGGGTCTTGCCGTGTTCGAGCGAGAGCGTGGTGGCCAGGTCGTCGGCGTTCTGGTTGACCAGGTCGACGAAGCGCATCAGCACGCGGGCGCGGCGCTGCGGGTTCCAGGCGGCCCACTCCTTCTGCGCGGCCTTCGCGGTCTCGACCGCGGCGGCCACCTGCTCGGTGCTCGCCAGCGGGACCTGCGCGGCAACCGCTCCGGTGCTGGGGTTGAACACGTCGGCAAAGCGGCCGGCACCGGCGTCGGCGGTCACCCGCTTGCCGTCGAGGTAGTGCGGAATCGAAGTGGTGGCAGTCACGGCGAGGATCACCTGAATTTCGGATCGGGGAAGTCTTGACGCCCCCAATAGTAGGACATCCAAGTAAATTCGCAAGGACTTTCTCCTCTGGCGCAGATTTCGGCGATGAGGGATCGTTAGGGTACCCTCGCTCGTGACCTCGGCCTTTTGGGTCGAGAACCGGGCCTCACCATGCTCTTCTCGAAAGGAGCCCACCTTGTCGGTCGTCATCCTGTACGGAACGGAAACGGGAAACTCCGAGCTCGTCGCTGATGCGATCGCCGATGTGCTCGCCACCGACCACGACGCGTCGGTCTACGACATGAGCGACTACGCCGTCGAAGATCTCGATCCGGCCGATTTCGTCGTCATCGTCTGCGCCACCTACGGCGAAGGCGAACTGCCGACCGGCGCCGAGCCGTTTGCCGAGGAACTCGACAGCGTGGACCCCGACCTCACCGACCTGCGCTTCGCGGTCTTCGGCCTCGGCGACACCATCTACGGCGAGACCTTCAACCGTGGCGGCGAGATCATCGCCGAGATGCTGACCAAGCGCGGCGCGATCCAGGTGGGCGAGCACTCGCGCCACGACAACTCGTCCGCGATCAAGCCCACCAAGCAGGCCGAGGAATGGGCGGCGACCATCTCGCCGATCATCGACCCGGTCACTGCGGTTTAAGCAGCCGAACGTTCGTCGGTCGCCGAGGGTGCCTCGGCGGCCTCGACCGCCTCTTCCCAACCTCGCACCGCAGACAGTTTCGCCAGTTCGATGACCGCGCGGACCATGACCGCCAGGATGATGCCGAGGAACAGTGCCGTCGGCACCGACACCTTGAGGTTCTCGCCGAGCAGTAGTACGCCGAGGACCATCGCGACTGCCGGTTCCATCACCGTCATCGACGGGAACGACGTCTGCAGGTCGCCCGCGCCGAACCCCTTCTGCTGGGCGATCACGGCGCAGATCACCACCGTGCCGAACAGATAGATCTCGGGCTGGGTGAAAGTCCGCGGCAGATCGTGGGTGATCTGGTAGACGACGGCCTTGATGAGCAGTGCCGACACCCCGAAGAGCGTTCCGGCCACCAGACCGTAGAACAGCGCCTTGTAGTGCGGGCTCGACCGTTCGGCACACCACACACAGCTGAACACCACGGCCACCACTGCGCCGACCGTCGCCCACATGACGATCTCGTCGGGGCGTCGCATCGACGGTTCGGGACGCGCGACCGCCAGGAAGGTCGCCACGCAGGCGACCAGAACGCCACCCCACGCCCACTCGACCCGATGGGGATGACGGTGATCGGCCCAGGCCTCGAACGGCAGCGCGAACAGCACCGCGAGCACCACCAGCGGCTGCACCAGCAGGATCGACCCCAAACCCAGGGCCGACGCCTGCAAAATGAAGCCGCAGAGCGCGATTCCCGCGCCAGCCCACCAGCCTGCGGTGATCGCGCCACTGGCCCGCGACGCGCGTTGCCGCAACACTGTGCCACCAGCGATCAGCAGCGCCGCGAACACGGCGAGCAGAGCGGGGACCCAGGTATGCACGCCCACAAGGCTAGGGCATCGAGGATGCGGCTCGCACCCGCCGGACAGGCCCGCAAGGCAGTGTCGGTGCCTCCGGATGGCCTCGCCGACACGTACATTTCAACCATGCGGTACCGGCCTGATCTGGAGCGACTCGCGACCCTTGACGCGACCCACCCCCGGACCCTCGTCCTGATGCGGCATGGGAAATCGGGCTATCCACCCGGTGTCGGCGACCACGGCCGGCCGCTCGCCGATCGTGGCCGACGCGAGGCCGCGCTCGCCGGACGCTGGATGGCCGACGAAGGACTCGTCGTCGACGCCGTGTTGTGTTCGTCGTCCACCCGAACCCGCGAGACGCTCGAACAGACCGGCATCACCGCACCGACCACGTACCTCGACGACATCTACGGCGGATCGCCCTTCGACGTCCTCGAGGCGATCCGGGTCTTCGCGCCCGCGGACGCACGCACGTTGCTCGTCGTCGGACATGAGCCCGGGATGCCCACGACGGCGCTCACCCTCGACCCCGACGCTGACATCGAGCGCTTCCCCACCTCCGCGTATGCCGTCGTCACCGTCGGCGATCCGTGGTCGGAGTTGGGGAACGCGGCGGTCGCCGACGCGCACCTGGTGGGCGTGCGCATCCCACGGGACTGACGGACGTCCGGCGTCGTTCTTCACCAGCTCGTGCGGCCGGGCTGACGCCACCACCGCTCCCTGAGGTGCGAGCTTGCGAGCCTCGAAGGGCGTGGTGAGACAACAACGTTCGTCTCACCAGGCCTTCGAGGCTCGTCGCTAGCGCTCCTCACACCTCAGGCAGCGGGAGGGGACAGCTCAGCGGGAAGGGCCGCACGGCCGGCGGGAGGGTTCAGGGTGAGCGGGAGGAACCGCACTCGCGGCGGAGGGGACAGCTCAGCGGGAAGGGCCGCACGGCCGGCGGGAGGGGTTCAGGGTGAGCGACCCGACATTGAGCGCTTCGGCAACCGTGGGTTACGATCGGTCAGCAATTGAGGTTTTGTTCAATCCGTAAATCCATGGAGCCACCATGCCGCACACCTCCCACGACGACGACCGCCCGCTCTACGAGATCAAGGCGAACCTGTTCAAGGCACTCGCCCATCCCGCGCGCATCCGGGTGCTGGAGGTGCTGAGCGCCAACGGAGAACCGACACCGGTGAGTGAATTGCTGACGATCACCGAGATCGAGCCGACGCTGCTGTCCCAACACCTCGCCGTCCTGAAGCGCCATCAGGTGGTCCGCAGCGAACGCAAGGGCAACGCCGTCTTCTACGAACTCGCCCACCCGAAGATCTCCGAACTGCTGGTCATCGCCCGCACGTTCCTCGCGGACACCCTCGGAGCCCGCCGGGATCAGTTGCGCGCGCTGTCATCGCTGCCGCCGGTGGTGAAGAAGTGACCTTCTCGACCGCGGTCCGCCACGCACGCGTGCGCGTCACCCGACTACTGCCTGAACGCGCCGACTACGCCGACCTGCGCTCGTCGTGGAAGACCGACGTCCTCGCGGGCATCACGGTCGGCGTGGTCGCGCTTCCGCTGGCGCTCGCGTTCGGCATCAGCTCCGGCGTCGGCGCCGCCGCCGGGCTCATCACCGCCGTCGTCGCCGGTCTCATAGCGGCGATCTTCGGCGGCTCGCACGTGCAGGTGTCGGGTCCGACCGGTGCGATGGCGGTGATCCTCGCGCCCATCGTCGCCGAACACGGACTCGGCAGCGTCGCGCTCGTCACGGTGCTGGCCGGGCTGATCGTGCTGGTGGCGGGGGTCGTCGGGCTCGGTCGCGCGGTCACCTTCATCCCCTGGCCGGTGATCGAGGGATTCACCCTGGGCATCGCGGTCATCATCTTCTTGCAGCAGGTTCCCGCGGCCTTCGGCACCACCGCGCCGGCGGGTCAACGCACCCTCCCCGCAGCACTGGACGTGGTGATCCATGCGGACTGGACGGTCGCGGTCAAGACGCTCGGAGTGGTCGCGCTGGTCGCGGTCCTGATGGTCGGACTCCCCCGCATCCACCGCGGAATCCCCGAGTCGCTCACCGCAGTGGTGGTCGCGACCATCGCGGTGATCGTGCTGCACGTCGACGTCGCGCGGATCGGCGAACTGCCGTCGCATCTGCCCGCACCGGTCCTGCCCGACGTGGACCCTGCCGCACTCAAATCCCTGTTCGGCGCCGCGCTGGCCATCGCGGCTCTCGCAGCGATCGAATCGTTGCTGTCGGCGCGCGTCGCTGCGACGATGTCGCCGACCGGACCCTACGATCCCGACCGCGAACTGACCGGTCAGGGACTCGCGTCCGTCGCGTCCGGCCTGTTCGGTGGCATGCCCGCGACCGGTGCGATCGCGCGGACCGCCGTCAACGTCCGATCGGGTGCTCGCACGCGGGTGTCGGCGATAGTGCACGCTCTGTTCCTGCTCGGCGTCGTCTACCTCGCGACCGGGCCGGTCTCCGAGATCCCACTCGCCGCGCTGTCCGGTGTTCTCATGGTCACGTGCTTCCGGATGATCTCGGCGACCACCGTGCGCAAGATCCTGCGTTCCACACGATCCGACGCGATCATCTTCGTCGTCACCGCCGTCATCACCGTGTGCTTCGACCTCATCGAGGCCGTCCAGATCGGCATCGTGGTGGCCGCGTTCTTCGCGTTGCGGCAAGTGGCCAAGCGGTCGAGCGTCACCCGCGAGGAGTTGCCCGGCCCAGAGCACGACGGCGACGACCAGATCGCCCTCCTGCGGCTCGACGGCGCGATGTTCTTCGGTGCGGCCGAACGCATTTCGTCGACCATCGCCGAGGGCGCCGGCCCGGCCGGGGTGACGGTCGTGATCATCCGGATGTCGCATCTGGGCATGCTCGACGCCACCGGCGCGCACACCCTCGCCGAGATCGTCGCCGACCTCGAGGCACGCGGGATCACCGTGATCATCAAGGGAGTTCAGCCCGAACATCGTCGGCTGCTGGACGGGGTCGGGGTGTTCGACTCACTGCGCCACGAGAATCACCTGATGGACACGCTCGACGACGCGATCGAGCACGCGCGCGATCATGTCGCGCGGGTCGAACACTAGCGCTGCACCCCCGGCTACGCTGACGTTGTGTCTGTCCATGCCAACGGGTTTGTCCGCGTCGCCGGCGCGGTACCCGTCGTCGCCCTAGCCGACCCAGCGACCAACACCGCCCGCACCATCGAGCTGATGCGCCGCGCCGCCGACGACGGCGCCGGTCTAGTCGTCTTCCCCGAACTCGGGTTGAGCGGATACAGCATCGACGACCTCGTGCAGCAGGACGCGCTGCTGCACGCCTGTCTCGTGGGTCTGGACGAGATCGTCGAGGCGAGCGCCGGACTGCGGCCGGTGGTCGCCGTGGGATTGCCGATGGTCGTCGGCGACGGCCTCTTCAACTGCGCCGCCATCGTCCACGACGGCAGGGTCCTGGGCGTCGTACCGAAGGCGTATCTGCCGAATTACCGTGAGTTCTACGAACAGCGGTATTTTTCCGCCGCCCGGGACGCGGTGACGACGACGGTCACCGTCAGCGGCGCCGAGGTTCCGTTCGGCACCGACCTCATCTTCGAGGCCGCCGATCTGCCCGGGTTCGCCCTGCACGTCGAGATCTGCGAAGACGGCTGGGTGGCGGTGCCGCCGAGTACCTGGGCCGCGCTCGGCGGTGCGACGGTGCTGGCCAACCTGTCGGGCAGTCCGGTGACCGTCGGCAAGGAGTCGTACCGGAAGTCTTTGTGTACCAGCCATTCCGCGCGATTGGTGGCAGCCCACCTCTACGTCGCGGCCGGATACGGCGAGTCCACCACCGACCTCGCCTGGGACGGCGACGCACTCATCTCCGAGAACGGCACCCTGCTCGCCCGCAGCGACCTGTTCGCGATGTCCAGCCAGATCATCTCCGCGGACATCGATCTGGACCGCCTACGACAAGAGCGACGCCGCATGATCAGCCTGCGCGATCAGGCCGGCGACTACGCCGACGACCTGAAAGCGTTACGCCGCATCAGTTTCGACCTCGGAACGATCAACGACGACGACGTGGTGCGCCGCGTCATCCCGCGATTCCCGTTCGTGCCGGCGGATTCCGCCGACCGTGACGAACGGTGCCGGGAAGTCCGCAACATCCAGGTGCAGGGCCTGGCGGCGCGATTGCGTGCGACGGGGATCGAGAAGATCGTCATCGGGGTGTCCGGCGGACTGGACTCCACCCTGGCGCTCCTCGTCGCGGTCGACACCTTCGATCGACTCGGGTTGCCGCGCAGCAACATTCTCGCCTACACCATGCCGGGGTTCGCCACCGGCGACGCCACCCTGCGGCGGGCACACACCCTGATGGATTCCCTCGGCGTCAGCGGCACCGAACTCGACATCCGACCGTCGTGTCTGCAGATGCTCGCCGACCTCGATCACCCGTTCAGCCGCGGCGAGCAGGTGTTCGACGTGACCTTCGAGAACGTCCAGGCGGGCGAACGCACGTCGCACCTGTTCCGGCTGGCCAACCACCACGGCGGAATCGTGCTGGGCACCGGCGATCTCTCCGAACTGGCCCTCGGCTGGTGCACGTATGGCGTCGGCGACCAGATGTCGCATTACAACGTCAACGGGTCGGTACCGAAAACCCTTATCCAGCATCTGATCCGGTGGATGATCGCCACCGGGGAGTACTCCGGGGACACCACCAGCGCCCTCACCGAGATCCTGGCCGACGTCATCTCACCCGAGCTGGTGCCCCCCGGAGCCGACGGCGCCATCCAGAGCACCGAGGACACCGTCGGACCGTACGAGCTGCACGACTTCTTCCTCTACCACCACACGCGATTCGGCTATCGGCCGGCCAAGATCGCCTACCTCGCGCAGCAGGCGTGGGGTGACCGCGATCGCGGCCCGTGGTCGGACATGATCGCACCCGAGCGGCGCAACGAGTACGACGCTGCCACCATCGAACGCTGGCTCGGCGTCTTCCTCAAGCGGTTCATGAACAATCAGTTCAAACGCACCGCGATGCCCAACGGACCCAAGATCGGTTCGGGCGGATCGCTGTCCCCGCGCGGCGACTGGCGCTCGCCGTCCGACGCGTCGGCCCGCGTGTGGCTCGACGACCTCGGAGGTCGGTGATCAGTCGCAGGCGGCGAGCAGCTGTTTGAGCTGGTCGTCGAAGGCACTGGCGATCGACTCGGGGTCGGGGGTCTGGTCGGTGCACGACACGATGCCGATGTTGAGGTGCCCGTCGGCGGAGAACACGGTGATGTTGAGGCCGAGACCCTGGAAGATCGGGCCCAGCGGGTACACACCGGTCACCTTGGCGCCGAGGAAGTACAGCGGGAAGTCGGGCCCGGCGACATTGGAGACGAGCACGTTGAAGATCGGCGGATGGGCCGACGCCAGCTTGCGGTCTCCGTAGAACTTCATCAGGTTGGCCATCGTGACACCGGGCGCGAACTGCGCCCAGCCGCGCAGGATGTTGCCGTCGATGGTCTGGTGATGGTCCTTGCTGGTCCGGCTGTATTCGGCGGCCGCTTCCACCCGCTGCACCGGGTCGTCGATGTCGGTGGGCAGCAGGGTGAACATGCCGGTCACCTTGTTGGTGCCCTCGACCACCAGGTCTTTCTCGTTGGCGTCGTGCACCGACACCGGGACCATGCCGACCAACGGCTGGTCGGGCAGTTCGTCGTGATCGGTCAGGTAGGTGCGCATCGCGCCGCCGACCATGGCGAGCACCACATCGTTGATCTTGACGCCGAACCGGTTCTTCACGCGCTTGACGTCCTCGAGCGAGAGCTGGCTCAGCGCGATACTGCGGTGGGGTGTGATCGGCGCGTTGAATCGCGTGCGCGGCGCCCGGAACGGGGCGGGCATCGCGCTGTCCGAACGCGAACGACGCAGCCAGTCGAAGGGCACCCCGAGCGTGCCCGGGAGCAGCTTGGCCATCGCCACCGGACGACCGAGGAAGAAGTTCATCGCGCCGGTCACCGCGATGGTCGTCCGCGACGACGGCCCGGCGGTTTCGAGGAGTTTGTCCGGATCGAGATCGGGCGCTTCGGGCGTGAGAGTGCAGAGCTGCGACAGCATTTCGGCGCTCGTGACACCGTCGGTGCTCGCGTGATGGACACGCAGCATGGCCGTGATCCGACCGTTCGCCATCCCCTCGATGATCCAGAGTTCCCACAGCGGCTTGCCACGGTCGAGTGTCTGCCCGGCGAGATGTCCCACCAGTTCGGCGAGTTCGCCCGCACCACCGGGACCAGGAACCGCCACCCGGTGGACGTGACGTTCGATGTCGAAGTCGTCGTCCTCGATCCAGACCGGATGGTCGATGTTGAGCATCGAATTGTCCAGCTTGCGACGGAAAGTCGGCATCGCCGAGACGCGCCGTTCGAGTTCGCTGCGCATCTTGGTGAAGGAATAACCGCCGGGCACCGTGCTCGGGTCGACCTCCACCAGACCGATCACGTGCATCAACTGCGACCTGGTCTCCAGGTACAGGAATGACGCGTCGAGCCCGCTCAGCCGTTCCATACACTCATCCGCATCTCGTCCTCCCTGCCGTGCGCACGCAGGATGTCCCCATCCTTCTCACCCACAGAATGTCCTCATCCTTCTTATATGATGCCGCAGGAAGTGGGCAGCAGGGACCGGTTCCGCGAGTACGTTTGCCCCATGCACATTCGTCCCACCGATCGTGAGAACTACCGCGACATCCCGGTCGAGGCCAACCCCGTGTTCTGCCGGCCCGGCGAAGCGACGGCATTCTCCCGCTACGAAATGCCCGCCGACCCCTCCCTCCCTGAGACCGCCTATCAGATCGTGCACGACGAGGCGATGCTCGACGGCAACGCGCGACTGAATCTCGCGACCTTCGTCGGAACCTGGATGGACGACCACGCCAACCGGATCTATCTCGAGTCGGCCGACAAGAACATGATCGACAAGGACGAGTACCCGCAGACCGCGGCCATCGAAACCCGTTGCTGGACAATCCTTGCCGACTTGTGGAACGCCCCCGATCCGGGAAAGAGCATCGGCACGTCGACCATCGGGTCGTCGGAGGCGGCGATGCTCGGCGGTCTCGCACTCAAGCGCCGGTGGCAGGAAGCGCGCAAGGCCAAGGGCCTCGAGGGCGGCACCCCGAACTTGATCATGTCCTCGGCGGTGCAGGTGTGCTGGGAGAAGTTCTGCAACTACTTCGAGGTCGAGGCGCGTTACGTCCCGGTCACCGACGAACACCCGACCCTCGACGGTCACGACCTGGCCGACTACGTCGACGAGTACACCATCGGCGTCGTCGCCATCATGGGCGTCACCTACACCGGCGCCTACGAACCGGTCACCGCGATCTCCGACGCCCTCGACGAGATCCAGAAGAACACCGGACTCGACATCCCGATCCACATCGACGGCGCGTCCGGAGCGGCGGTCGCCCCGTTCCTGCAACCGAACCTGCCGTGGGACTTCCGCGTCGAGCGCGTCCACTCGATCAACATGTCCGGCCACAAGTACGGATTGGTCTACCCCGGCATCGGCTGGGTGGTGTGGCGCGATCGCTCACTCCTGCCGGACAGCCTGGTGTTCGACGTGACCTATCTCGGCGGCCACATGCCGACCTTTGCCCTGAACTTCTCCCGGCCCGGCTCCCAGGTGCTGCTGCAGTACTACCAGTTCCTCCGCCTCGGCTTCTCCGGATACCGTGCGGTGCAACAGAATTGCCAGGATGTGGCCACCTACCTGTCGGCGGCGATCGGTTCGATGGACCAGTTCGAGCTGATCAGCGAGGGCACCGACATCCCAGTGTTCGCCTGGCAACTCGCCAAGGGAACCTCCGAGAACTGGGATCTGCACAGCCTGTCGTCGCAGCTGCGGCAGCGCGGCTGGCTGGTCCCGGCATACCCGATGCCCGACAACCTGTCCGACCGCACCGTGCAACGCATCGTCGTCCGCAACGGCCTCTCCCGCGACCTCGCGACCAATCTGCTGCAGGACATCAAGGAGTCCGTCGTCTACCTCGACAACTTGGACGCCCCGATGCCGACACCGTCGACGACGAGCAACTTCCATCACTGACTAGATCGGCAGCGAGTTGGCGAAGTCGAGGATCTGCTGTTCGGTCAGTTTGATGGCGCCGGCGATGATCACGGTCGAGAGTTCCTGGGCCGGGTCGTCGGAGATCTTGAACATGCCGCGGCCCTTCACCGGGTCGATCGTGGCCGTGCCATGCTTCCAGCTCACCGGGTGACCGGTCTCGGCCTCCTTCGAGAAGGCGGCATTGCGCGCGTCCTGGTTCACGTACCAGGTCAAGGCGAAGTTGCGTTCGAGTCCCTGTGTCGCACAGCGGATACGGGCGACGGTGCGCTGATTTCCGTTGCCGTTCTCGGCCGGGCCTCGCTCGTCGAGGGACGGCACGATCATCCAGACACACCGAGTGCCCTCGAACGAGGACGCGATATCGGGGGCCTGCGGCACCAGGTCGGGGAACTGGCCGACGAGCGGCGCGTACAACCCCCAGCCGGCACCAGCCGCGATCGACTCGGATTCGCTTGCCGCAGAATCCCTGTCGTCCTTGATGGCGAAAACCCGGTAAGAATGCTCACCTTTGGTCACGGTGATGTCGGTCGCGGTGGTGTGGGGTCCGCTGTACACGACGACGTCGTCACGGACGAGCCGATATCCGCTCGCACCATCGACCGACTGCCACGTCGCCTTGACCCGTCCCGGTTCCTTGGTGAGCTCCAGTCCGGTCGGGGCATCGGGTGCGCTCGGGGTGTCCAGGGCACGGACGCCCAGGTACGCACCGGCGAGTGCGACGACGGAAAGCACTGCGATCACCGCGACGCCCAACCAGCGTCGGGGCTTGCGTGGCACAACGGGACTGGCGGACACCGGCGTCGGGTAACTGATCTGCGGACCGGGGTGTGTCATCAGATCGGCAGCTTCCGCATGAGGTCGGCCGCCTGCTTCGGCGTGCCGTCCGGGTAGAAGATCTGCACGTAGGTTCGCGCGCGCGGGCCCGAACTGAAGGCGAGCGTGGCCGAGCCTCCGTTGAATCTGTCGGCTCCGACGTACAACGTCCCGATGTTGCCCTGGGTGGTCGTGAACGGCTGCGGCGAAAACCGGTAGGTTCCGATCTTCACATCCGTCGACGTCGCCTCCGGGCTGTCGAAGGCGAATATCGAGATCTGGTAGATCTTGGTGGTGTCGTCGGCCTCGTACTTGTTGCAGTCGATCGTCTTCTGGGTGTTCTCCGGGAACGCGAGACTGCCGCCACCACCGGAGCAGGTGATCTCGTCAAACGTGTTGGTGCTCAACGGAGTCACCGGAATCAGATCCGGGTACAGGTCGGCCACCCACTGCAGTTCACCCCACGTCATGTAGACCGTCACCTCGTCGGAGGCGAGGGAGAACTCCGATCCGGGGGCCGAATCACTGCGCGCGGCAACGGTGTACGTGTACTTACCGGGAAGCGGCAGCGGCGCCGCATAACTCGTGCCGGGGCCGGTGTAGATCTCCTGATCGTTCTGCTTCACCACATAGGACGACGCCCCGCCGACACTGTTCCAGGTCAGCTCCACCGCCCGGGTGGTGACCTTGGCGTCGGGCCGGCCGGGCGTCTCCAATCGTCCTGCGTCGGGCATCAACAGCGCGACCAGAGCCCCGACCAAGGCCGCGGCCAGCACGATCGCCGTGCCGATCAGCGCGAGTCGGCGTGGCTTGCGAGGCGGCGCCGATGGCGGCGACACCGGCCCAGAGTTCCAGACGCCCACCGGTTGGAC
>NZ_JBEXMX010000009.1:0-83599 GCF_040610755.1 Gordonia sp. NPDC003585
TCGACCGCAACGTGCTCGACGCGGAGGTCGCCGCGGCCACCCTGGGTGCGGTGTTGAAGTACCGCGAAGACACCGACCGGGTCCTGCGCGCCGGCCTGGACCGACTGTTGGCATGAACGGCGAACTGGTGGGATTCGCGGGTTTCGCGCGAAGTCTGACCCACGCGGGGTTACCGGTCGCGACGGACACGGTGGAGACCTGGGTGCGCGCACTGGGCGAGATCGACCTCGCCGACGTCGAGCAGGTGTACTTCGCGGGGCTGGCGACACTGTGCCGCGATCCCGATGATCGTCCCCGTTTCGATCTGGCCTTCGACGCCTGGTTCGGGGACCGGATGCCGCGCACTACGCGACGTCCCACCCAACCCCGACCGTCCCGTATGGCCGCGCTGCGCACCACCGACACCCAGCAGACGAGCGGGTCGGGTCCGCACCTCGCGGTGGCCGCCGACGACACCGAGGTGCTGCGGCATCGCGACATCGCGACGCTGTCGGCGGCCGAACGCGCCCACCTCGCCGAGCTCATCGCGACGTTGAAACCGATGCCGCCGCGTCGTCCGGCGCTACGTCACGCTCCCGCACGACGCGGTGAGGTCGATCGCCGGAAGACCCTGCGCGACATGCTGGCTGCCGGCGGCGAGCCGGTGCGCCCAAGCCGGCACCGACGAGCAACCCGTCCACGACGGGTGGTGCTGCTCCTCGACGTCTCCGGTTCGATGAGCCCCTACGCCGACGCCCTGCTGCGGTTCGCACACGTCGTGACCCGAGCCAATCCGAGCGGGACAGAGGTGTTCTCGCTCGGCACCCGGCTGACCCGACTGTCGCGCGCGCTGCGCGGAGCCGATCCGGAACTGGCCCTGTCGGCGGCCGGTCGAGCGGTGCCGGACTGGGCCGGTGGGACCCGCCTCGGCGAAACCCTGCAGGCGTTCGGAGACCGATGGGGACGCCGAGGTGTGGCACGCGGCGCTGTGGTGGTGATCTTCTCCGACGGTTGGGAACGCGGTGATCCGACGCTGCTGGCCCAGCAGATGGCGCAGTTGCACCGTCTGGCCCGAGCGGTGTTCTGGGTCAACCCGCACGCCGGGATGGACGGCTACCGGCCCATCCAGGGCGGGATCGCCGCTGCACTGCCGCATCTCGACGGGTTGCTGGCCGGTCACTCGTTGGCCACCCTGCAGGAGCTGCTCGCCGCCATCCGCGAGGCGTGAGGGGCTCACCAAAACCCCCGTCGGAAGCACGTGATCCGCGATTTCGGACATCTGACACGCAGCGGAGGCGCACAGTGTTCTCTAGGGCTTCGCCAGGCCCTCAGCCCACCTTTGGCGAACGCATTGGAGGCCAACATGCGTGTCACTGTCACCGTCGACGGCACGACCTACGAGGACGAGGTGGAGCCCCGCACCTTGCTCGTACACCATCTACGCAATCAGCTGGGCAAGGTCGGCACCGTGATCGGTTGCGACACAAGCAATTGCGGCGCCTGCACGGTGCTGCTGAACGGACACAGCGTCAAGTCGTGCTCGGTGCTGGCCGTGCAGGCCGACGGCGCCGACATCACCACTGTCGAAGGTCTCAAGGCTGCCGACGGCACCTTGCATCCCGTCCAGGAGGCGTTCCGCGACAATCACGGACTCCAGTGCGGCTTCTGCACCCCGGGCATGATCATGTCGACGATCGACCTTCTCGCCGAGAATCCGAACCCCGATGAGCATGACGTCCGGGAGGGCCTCGAAGGCAACCTGTGCCGCTGCACCGGCTACCAGAACATCGTCCGCGCGGCCCTGGATGCGGCGCAACGGTTGAAGGCCGACGCATCGCCGCGGGTGGAACGCACAGGTCAGCCGGCCGGCGCGGACACCAGCCGTCCGATGCAGGAGACGGGGGGTGCACGATGACCGCAACCGTCGAACCGGGCGCCGTCGAGCACGAGATCGGCAAGGCCCGGGTCCGCAAGGAAGACGACCACCTCATCACCGGACGCACCAAGTGGACGGACAACCTGGTGCTGCCCGGCATGCTGCACATCGCGCTGCTGCGCAGTCCCATGGCGCATGCGCGGATCGCGAGCATCGACGTCGAAGAAGCGCGATCGATGCCGGGCGTCGTCGCCGTCTACACCGGGGCCGACCTCGCCGAGGAGCAAGGCAGCCTGCCGAACGCCTGGCAGATCACCGAGGACATGAAGGCTCCGCCGGCTCCGTCGCTCGCGGTGGACACCGTGCAGTTCGCCGGGGAAGCGGTCGCGATGGTCGTCGCGCGCACCGTCGCCGAGGCACAGGATGCCATCGAGACGATCGACGTCGACTACGACGACCTGCCGGTGGTGCTCGACCTCGCCGCAGCGGCCGCCGATGGCGCCGACCTCGTCCATCCCGATCTCGGTACCAACGTGAGCGCGGTGTGGATCTTCGACTCCGCCGAGGCGGGCACCGGCACCGCCGTCGACGACGAGATCCGCGACGCCGAGGTCGTGATCGAACGCACCTTCCGGCAGCAACGCCTCATTCCGGCGTTCATGGAACCGCGCTCGGTGGTCGTCGACCCGACCGGCACACAGATCACCATGTGGTCGGCCACCCAGGTCCCGCATATCCTGCGGCTGATGCTGGCGATGACCCTCGGCATCCCCGAGCACAAGGTGCGGGTGATCGCGCCCGACGTCGGCGGTGGCTTCGGCGGCAAGCTGCAGGTCTGCCCCGAGGAGGTGCTCGCCCTGCTGGCGGCACGGCGCCTCGGTAAGCCGGTGAAATACACCGAATCACGCAGCGAGTCGATGCAGGCGGCCCATCACGGCCGCGACCAGATCCAGAAGCTGACGCTGGCGGCGAACCGCGACGGCACCGTCCGGGGCCTCAAGGTGGAGTTGCTCGCGGATATGGGCGCCTACTTGCGGTTGGTCACCTCGGGTGTCCCGATTCTGGGTGCGTTCATGTTCAACGGCATCTACAAGTTCCCCGCCTACCACTTCGCCTGCACCAACGTGTTCACAAACAAGACGCCGACCGACGCCTACCGCGGTGCCGGACGTCCGGAGGCGACCTTCGCGATCGAGCGGATCATGGACGAACTCGCCGCCGAACTCGAGATGGATCCGCTCGAGGTGCGCGCGAAGAACTGGATCAAACACGAGGAATTCCCGTTCGACACGGTCGCAGGCCTGACCTACGACTCGGGCAACTACGAGGCGGCCACCGCGAAGGCCACCGAACTGCTCGACTACGACGGCCTGCGGCGTGAGCAGAAGGAACGACGCGACCGCGGCGACACGGTGCAACTCGGGATCGGTGTGTCCACCTTCACCGAGATGTGCGGGCTCGCACCGTCGCGTGTCCTCGGCTCGCTGTCGTATGGCGCGGGGGGTTGGGAAAACGCCACGGTCCGGATGCTGCCGACGGGCAAGGTCGAGGTGGTCACCGGCGTCTCGGCGCACGGCCAGGGCCACGAGACGGCGTTCAGCCAGATCGTCGCCGACCGGCTCGGCGTGCCCTTCGAGGATGTGGAGGTGTTGCACGGCGACACCCAGACATCGCCGCGCGGCCTGGACACCTACGGTTCGCGTTCGCTGGCGGTCGGCGGGATGGCGATCGTGAAGGCGGCCGACCGCGTCGTCGACAAGGCCCGGCCGATCGCCGCGCATCTGATGGAGGCTTCCGAGGACGATCTCGAGTTCGCCGACGGCAAGTTCACCGTCAAGGGCACCGAGGCGGCGGTCGGGATCACCGACGTCGCGCTCGCGGTGTTCGCCGCGCACAACATGCCGGACGGCGTCGAGCCGAATCTCGACTCCGACGCGACCTACGACCCGGACAACTTCTCGTTCCCGCACGGCACACATCTGTGCGCCGCCGAGGTCGACACCGAGACCGGTCTGGTGACGATCCGCAAATACGTGTGCGTCGACGACATCGGCGCGGTGATCAACCCGCTGATCGTCGAAGGGCAGGTGCACGGCGGACTCGCGCAGGGCATCGCGCAGGCGCTCTACGAGGACGCGATCTACGACGAGTCCGGCACGTTGCTGTCCGGGTCGTTCGCCGAGTACCTCGTGCCCGGAGCACCCGACCTGCCGCACTTCACCACCGACCGCACCGAGACCCGCGCCACCGGAAATGCACTCGGCGTCAAGGGTGTCGGCGAGGCCGGCACGATCGCTTCCACCCCGGCAGTCGTCAACTCGGTGATCGACGCGGTGCGCCATTTCGGCGTGGCCGACGTCGAGATGCCCTGCAGTCCGATGCGGGTGTGGAGAGCCATCCAGTCAGCTCAAACCGAAGCAGCCCGGTCTGCTCAGGGAGGTGCCCAATGATTCCGTCCAAGTTCGACTACCTCGCCCCGACCACCCTCGACGAGGCGGTCTCCGCGCTGGCCGACGCCGGCGAGGACGCCAAGGTGATCGCCGGCGGGCAAAGCCTGATGCCGGTGTTGCGGTTACGGCTGAACTCGCCGACCGCCCTCGTCGACCTCGGGCGGGTCGCGGAGTTGCGCGGCGTACGTGAGGACGGCGACTCGATCGTCGTCGGAGCGATGACCACGCACCACGACGTGATGACCGATTCTCTCGTCGTCGCGCACGCGGCGTTGTTGTCCGACGCCGAGCAGACCGTCGCCGATCCACAGATCCGCCACCGGGGCACGTTCGGTGGGTCGCTCGCCCATGCCGATCCGGCAGGCGATCTGGGTGCCGTCGCCGTCGCGCTGGATGCGACGATGACCGTCGTCGGTCCCAACGGCAAGCGTGATGTGGCGGCCGAGGACTTCTTCACCGACATCTTCAGCACCGCTCTGGAACCCGACGAGATCTTGGTGTCGGTGCGCATTCCGAAGCACACCGGATGGACGGCGCATTACGAGAAGTTCCATCGGGTGGCCCAGAGCTGGTCGATCATCGCCGTGGCCGCCACCCTCGACGTCGACGACGACGGCATCATCCGCGAGGCCGCGATCGGCCTGACCAACATGCGTGCGGTGCCGATGCGGGCACGCGCTGTGGAGGAGGCCCTCGTCGGGCAGTCGGCAGGTGTCGACGTGATCGGCGCCGCGGCCGACCACGCCGCCGACGGCACCGACCCGATGAGTGATCCGAACGCCGACGCCGAGTTCCGAACCCATCTGGCGAAGGTGCTCACCCGGCGCGCGGTCGTCACGGCGGCAGGCGTCTGACCATGCAACTGGAACACAGCTTCTCGGTCGACGCACCTATCGAGACCGTGTGGGCGGCCCTCATCGAACCCGAGCGGGTCGCCGGGTGCATGCCCGGCGCGACGCTCACTGAGGTCGACGGCGACAAGTTCACCGGTCAGATCAAGGTGAAGATCGGACCGGTTGCCTTGGTGTACAAGGGTGTTGGCACGTTCATCGAGAAAGACGAGGATGCGCACCGCGCCGTGATCGAGGGCAGTGCCAAGGAGTCGCGAGGGCAGGGCACGGCAAAGGCCACCGTGTCGATGTCACTCAAAGACGAGGGTGGCACCACCACCGGCAGCGTCGTCACCGATCTGGCGATCACCGGCAAGCCGGCCCAGTTCGGCCGAGGCATGCTCTCCGACGTGGGCGGCAAGATCATCGACCAGTTCGCGTCGTGCCTGTCGAAGAAACTCGGCGACGCGGAGCCGGCGGGCCAGGCCGAAACATCGCCGGCCACCGGTGCGACTGCTACGCCCGACACGTCGAAACCCCTTGTGGTGGAACAGCCCCCGGAGGAGGCCGAGGCTCTCGACCTGATGGCGTATGCCGGCGGCTCGGTGCTCAAGCGGGTCGCACCGATCGTCGGGGCGATTGTGCTGGGCGCGATAGTGTTCGTGGTGGTGCGCCGGTTGCGTGGCTGAGCGTTCGCTCTCGATGAACGCCGACGCGTCTCGGGGTCAATCGCGACATCGCCTCGACCGCATGTCAGTTGATCCGATGGCTCGCCACCAGAACAGCGCGGTCGTTGAACACCACGGCCGTACAGCGAAAGGTGTTGGTGGGTCCCAGTCCCGACCCGCTGGGTAGATCGCCTTGGATGCGCACGTCGCCGGCGATCAGCCAGGTGTTGGCCACGGCGGATCGATCGCGGCCGGCCTCACGCAATGCGTTCAGGTCTGAGATGGACAGCCCGCTGTTGTCGGTCGTGACATCGCTGAACTCGGCCGAGGAGGCCTGCGCGGAAGTCTTCCCACCTGCCTCGAGCCGGGACGCGATGTCGCCGCGGATGATCGAGGTACAGCGCTCGGATGCGCGCGACTCGTCCTGCGCCCGTTCGTTGATCGCGTCGCGCCCAAGCAGGGCGACGACGACGAAAACCACTGCGACGACCACGATCGCGCCGCCCCATAGCACGCGCCGACGAGACAGCTCTGCCATGGGGCAACGATAGATGATTCGCCGCGCACCCCTCGGTGGGTTGCGCGCACCTCCATGTCAGAAGGGTGGTGGGCCTGCGGCGCGGTCGCGTTCGTCGCGGTCGCGTCGGTTGCGGTTCCTTTCTGCCCGGCGTCGGGCATGTTTGTCTGCCACCCGACCACGACGAGGGCGGGTGGTGGCAATATCGTTGCGCGCGTTACCAGTCGGTGGGCCTTGAGCGGGCGCGACAAACCGGATACGACGCAACCCCGGGAACAGGTCCTCATTGGTTTCGGCCTCACCCGGCAGTATCAGCCCCTCCGGAGTCGTGTACTCCGTGCTCAGGCGCCCATCACAGTCGCGCCACTGATCATCCACCCACTCCCCGAACGTCTTCAGCACATGTCCGGGACGGCACTTGATGTTCATACCGTCAGCCGTGGTCTGCCCACCACGTTCCGGGTGATCGTGATCGAACTCCGCGACATGATCACCATCGCCCTGCCACGCCGACGTCACACAACCCGGATCCACGCAATACCCATCCCGAATCCGCAGAAACGTGTCCAATGCGGCCGAGGGCCGGTGCGCATCCGCAGGTTGGTGCGCGGGCAGGGTGAACGACCCATCCGAATTCGCCACCGCCTGCGGCCCGATCACCGGTTTCACAATGGAGTCCTTACGCGCGGCGATATCCCGCACATGCTCACCACTGATGAGCCCGTGACCTTCCACGAACGCCGGGTTGTCCGCGGTGCCGGCCAGCGTCGCCTCATCACACACCACATGCACCATGATCGCCGTCGACGGTGTCAGTGCCGTTGACGCCGAGATGGTCGCCGGGTCCGGGATCTGGGCGTCGCACTCCTCACGCCCGCAATCACACTCGAACACGGTGCCCGACAACAACGCGAACATCGCATCCGAGCGCCGCTGCTGAACAGTGCGCGGATCGTTCGCGCACACCGCTTTCGCCAACCCGGCCACCCGCGCCGCAGCGACCCGCACATCCTCGGCAGCCCCCACCGCAGTGATCTCCCCGGTCCCGTCCTCCAACTCGGCCGTCCACACCCCACGTGCATCCAACGCGTCTTTACGGCGCTGACGCACCGCATCCGGGTCATGGCGGTAGACGACGCGGTCGATCATGTCGCGCATCCGCGCCCGCGACCACGTACCTTTCCGGGTGCGCAACAACGCAGCGATCTCGGCATCCACCACAGGTGCCGCCGCCGACTCGTCCAACAACTCGGTGCGCGTCACCGCGAGTTGTGCTTGCCACGGTGCGATGATCCCGTCGCGTAAACAGTCGAACACCTCGGGCAGGCGATCCCGCAACGACACCGCCTCACTGAGTAGTTTCTCCGCCGCGCGCTGCCCGATCCCACGGGCGCGGGCGATCCGCGCCGCGCAATCGGCATACCCATCGGTCACGAACCCCGACCCGGATGGTTCGACGAGTTTGGCCGCCACATACCGGTCATAGAGCACCGCCGCTGACCGATACTCGGCATACGCCAACGACGCACGCCCACGATCAATCTCAGCCATCCCCAACAGAAGATCGTTGGTCGGGGTTTCATCCGGATAGGCCGGGTCGACCCCACCCAGCAGCCCGGCAGCAAACTGCTCAGGCCACGGCGACGGCGTCGACAACACAGACACGACAATCCCTTCCGACACGACGAACCAACGGATCGGGACCATCCGCACAACACGCTCATCATCAAAAGGAATCAGACCGGCAACCCGGTCTCAGTCATCAACTACCCAGTCATCACATCCCGTGTACAAACCACGCTAAACCATGCCACCGACAAAACTCGTCAGCCCTGGTCAACGCCCTTCATGCCGGCGTTCCGGAACAACGTCGGGCAGTGCGCATTCACGAGGAGCAGGTCGGGTTCGTGCGCAACCTGCACGGCGAGTTCAGCGGCGGCCACGTCGAACCACGATGGGCCCGTCACTTAACGCTCGCCCACGACTGCCGCGAATCAGTCGCTCGCGTCACCATGACCGGCTACAACGCCCACTTCACCGTCGATATGCCCTACGCCGTCGCTGCAATCGGTTCTGCGCCCAGTGGCCGACGCCGAAGTGCACGCGTTGCAAAGATCGGTCGATGCCGCCATGAGTGGCGTGTAACGCGTCCTGACCATCGGCAGCGATCACGGCCAATCCATCCAGAAGTCGAGTTCCAGTTCGTCGTCACCGGGAACCACGCGGTACTGCGCGGTGTCGGTCACTCCGTCGCGCGCGAGAACCTCGTCGTCGATGAAGCATTGTCCGGTGGCCACACTCGCCGGTTTGGTGATGATGCTCATCGCGGCATCGGCCATGATGTCCGGCGTACGACTACGCGCAATCAGACTCTCGCTCAAGATGTTGCGCACCGCGGCGGTGGTGATCGTTGTCCGCGGCCACAACGAGTTCACAGCGATTCCATCATCACGCAGCTCCGCCGCCAGGCCGAGCGTGACAAGTGTCATGGAAAACTTGGAGATCGTATATGCCGCACCGATATCCCTGTACCACCGGGGATCCAGATTGATCGGCGGGCTGAGGGTGAGTACATGTGCATTCACCGACCGGCGCAGGAACGGGATCGCAGCCTTGGTGAGCGAGAATGCTCCGCGCGCATTGATGTCCTGCATGAGGTCGTACTTCTTCATGCTGATGTGCTCGGTTGTGCTCAGATCCAGCGCGCTCGCGTTGTTGACCACGATGTCGATGCCCCCGAACTGCTCGACGGTCAGCGCCACTGCGGCAGAAACCGCGTCGTCGTCGCGGATGTCTCCGACGATGGGCAGTGCATTGCCCCCGGCCTTCTCGATGGCGTTCGCCGCGGTGTAGATCGTGCCGGGCAACTTCGGGTGCGGCTCCGTAGTTTTCGCCATCAACGCGACGTTCGCGCCCAGGTCGGCCGCACGAACCGCGATGGCCTCACCGATCCCCCGGCTTCCACCCGAGGTGGTCAACGTGCGGCGAGCCAGCGAACTCGCCGTCATTCGACGACCTTCTTCAGTTCCGCCAGACTCGCCGCGTAGAGTTCGTCGATACTGGTGACCACAGCCGGATCTGCTTGCAGCGTGGCCGTCCACGTCACCAGAGTCCCGGTACCACTGTGATGCGGGCTCACCGTGATGGTCGACTCGTACTGCTCAAGCGGGATCGGTCCGTCGAGATAGGTGTAGGTGTAGGTGCGATCCGAATCACTCCGGGAGACAATCTGTTCACGCGCTTCACCGCCGTCGGCAAAGGTAGCGATCCGAACGTCCCCATCCATCCGTGTCTTGCTCAGCGCGGGCACCCACGCGTGGACGTTGCCGACGTCACCGACCAGACGCCAGACGTCGTCCGCGGACGCGTTGACGACGATCGCTTGCGTGATCTGGGACATGGGTTCTCCTTCATCGGGGGTGAGCAAACGGTCGGCTAGTTGGTCCAGTTGCGCGGTGGTGATTCCGGTGGACACCAAATACTCTCGGGTGCCGCCATATTCGAGATCGACCCAGGCGAGGAATCGCAGGATCGTTGCTGGGATCGACGCATACGCCTCCGGTGGATAGACATCGACCGCGGAGCCGTAGCTTGCCATGTCACGCAGACGACCCATCATCGTTGCGACATCCTCGGATTTCGCAACGTAGTTCGCGATGATGTCGCGGCGCAGCACGCCGAGCGCGTCGAGTACCACGGCGTAGGCGACACCTGTCCGATCCTTGCCGACCGTGCAGTGCACGAGGCCGGGTAAGCCTTCATCGGTCAGCCACAGCGTCACAATGTGTCGGAACGCCTCGCGGTTCTCCAGATAGTTCAGGTACGTGCCGACCAGCGGATCGGCACTGTTCATCGGCGCAACCGCTGAATCCGCGCTCACCGTCTTCCGAATGGAAAACGGAACGTTGACGATCGCGAGACCCTACTCGAAGCACATCAGTTGCGGGACTGCGTGATCCGTTGCTCCGAGGGCGACGCCACCGGCTATGGCATCTTCGAGTCCATCGTCATCGGCGATCACCCCCGCTACGGACTGAGTGGAGACGACTCGTTCCTGTAGTCCACCAACTCCCGTCGGGCGTGCGTGATTCATCGAGCGCCCGGCGGGTCTCCAGCGGGTACGGGCAGTCGGCGTCATTCCAGATGACGAAGCTCCGCCCACAACCGCTCCGGATCGTGTGGATGTTCGCAGAGCGCGATAGGCATGCCCTGCTCTTCGTTGTCGACGCCAAGTCCGTTGTCGAGCGTCGCGAGTACCTTGCACTCTCTGAATAGCTTTGCAGCCCTGCGGACTTGACCCCCGACCACGAGAACCGCGTCGACGTCTGCAGGCAGCGGACGCTGATCGTAGAGCGCCACGTGAGCCGAATAGGGCGCCGGCAAACCGAATTCGGGACCGTAGCGCGCCAACGCTCCGGCCTCCCCGTAGTTCGACGCGAGGATCGGCGGTCGCGGTACGGGCAGAGCGTCGTAGATCTTGGCGATCTGCTCCACGTACTCCGACCAGCCGATCTGGTCGGCCACCATCGGGCCGGCGTCGACCACCGGGGTAGGCCCGACGACGCGTAACGGAATGACGGGCAACGCCAACACGATCGACACCGCTGCGTTGATGGCGACCACGAGGATCACCAGCCGCCGCCGGAATCGGTTGCCCGACAACCACACTGCCACCGGCACGCAACCGGCGGCATACATCACCGACAGCAGGTGCACGGGATAGTGCGGCTGAGCACCGCCGACGAAGGTGAACACCAGCAGCACGGCGAACCCGACCACGAGCCAGCCGTCGACGTGGCGCCGGTCGGACCGCAATAGCCAGACGACGCCGGTACCCCACACCGCGACCAGCGGTGGACCGAGCAAGACGATCATCATCACGACGAAGCCGCTGCGCACGCTCGCGCCATGTGCGGCGCCGAGCGCCGCGCCCATCTCGAGCTGCGGCCACCCGTGCCGGATCTGGTACAGCACATTCGGTAGGCCCACGATCACCGCGACGACGCAGCCGAGGTACGGCCACGGTGTCCGGAACGCCCGCTGCGGCCCCAGCAGAAGTAGGCCGAGGACGAGCCCAGCAACCACGGTCACGATCAACCACCGGTTGTAGGTGGTAAGGCCCGCGAGCAGGCCTGCCACCAGCCACCATCGGTCGCGACCCTGCACCGCCACGAGCAGGGCGTACGCCACCAGCAGGATCAGCAGCAGATCGATCGTCGATGTGAACAGGACGTGGCCGAGCATCAGTGGCATCATCGCGGTGGCATAACCCCAGGCGGCAAGAGTCTGAGCGGTACGGCCACCACCGAGTCGCCAGGTGATCATCGCCAGCACGACGACCGACAGCGCCGACGCCAGCGTCGCAGGGATGCGCAACGCCCACTCCGCGTCGGCCAGGTGCAGCGTCATCCGCGCGATGGCCGGCGTCAGCGGAGGCTGGTCGACGTAACCCCAAGCAGGCTCGAGCATCCGGTAGTAGAGCTCGTCGCGGTGGTAGTCGTAGCCGAACGAGAGCACCGTCAGCAGCACGGCCTGGACGGCCGCTGCCGCCCACACCGGACGTCGGGCGAACTGCTCGACGGACGTCTCCGAGCTCATGCTGGTGACGCTACTGCCTCCGAGGCATGGTCGGCGAGATCGGATCTGGGTCGAGCACAGGTTGATCCAGCACCGGCTTACGGGGCATTGCGACGCCCAGCCGACGACGAACCGCGCAACCGGCGTGGTTGGCGGGCGTCGGACCGGCGGCGGAATCTCGGACGTGGTTGCCCCACAAGCGAAGTGACAGTGCGATCGCGCGCCGGACGTCCCTCCAGCCGATGGGAGAGCCACTTGACCGCCAGTGGCCCCGAGAACGGCAGCAGGGTGAAATGCTCGCTGAGCTGGTCGCGGATGTAGGTCACCGGTACGCCTTGCGCCCGGTAGTTCGCGGTCAGCTCGTCTATGTCATCGATGCCGATCACTTCGTCGTGGACGGCTTGGACGACGAGCAGCGGAATGTCGGGTTGGTGTGAACCGAGTCCGAGATCGGCCATCATCGTCACGATCTCAGGCTGGGCAAGCAGGTCGGCGATCGGGATGTCGATGTCGTCATCGATGTCGTGATTGCGGAACTCACGCAGGGCGTCAACGGTTCCCATCTCGGCGATGGCTGCGAGGTTTCGCCGGCCCACCTCGGTCGCGTGTACCTTCATCGCCGCGGCCAACGCCGGATACACCCGACATAGACCGGCAATCACCATCAACGGAAGTCCCGCATGGAATCCGCCGTTGAGGCGTACCAGTGCCGAACCCATGTTGCCGACCGGCGAGCCCAGGACCGCGCCGATGAGATTCAGTTCCGGCGCGTAGGTGGGGGCCATCTCCGCAGCCCATGCGGTGGCCATTCCGCCACCGGAATAACCCCACAAGCCGACCGGCACATCTGGCGCCAGCCGATCGCCGGCGAACGCGATGGTTGCGCGAATGCCGTCGAGCGTGCGGTAGCCGGGTTCGCGGGGTGCACCCCACGCACCGAGCATGCCCTCGTGATCGGGAATGGTCACCGCCCAGCCCTTGGCCAATGCGCGGCGCACCACCAGAAACTCGAAGGGTGCGATTGCGTGTTTGGCTCCCGTGCCCTTACGCAGCGCATACGACGGGAAACACGACGACGTGACGGCATCGATCGCACACTGGAACGACAACAGCATGAATCGGCCACGCGGCGCACGTCTCCGCGGCAGAACAATAGTGGTCGCCGCCACTCCGGCGACTCCGTTGAGGTCGGTGGAGCGATAGAGCAGTTGCCACGCCTGGCTCTGATGGTGCGACGCCCAGAAGTCCTTGAGCTTTACTTGCCGCGATCGAATCACCTCGCCCGGAGCCAGGCTGCCGACCTCGGCGGGAGCGTCGAAGAACGGATCCTCGCTGGGCAGTGGCGTCGGCGCAATCATGTCTGGTGACGCGAAAGCTCCGGCGGCGGTCGTCATATCGGCAGTCTTCACTTCGACGGTCATCACGCACCTCGCCTTCCTGTCCGTCCGCTTCGTGCCGCGATCGGCGGACGTCGGCGTCTGAGCCACGTCCCCCACCATTCTGAACGATCACGGCGATGCCAAGATTCCGTCCGACTGGGCCGTCGACCCACCGGCCTCAGTTGTGACCGACCCCACTGCCGCGATTACCGGAAGGCCCCCGAGCCCGAGCTACCGAAGAAGCGACGCGACCTTCGTGGCCGTTTCCTTGGCCGATCCCGGGTTCTGCCCGGTGACGAGATTGCCGTCTGCGAGTACATAGGAGACAAACGGGAGCTTTGCCTTCTTGTGGTTCGCACCATCGTCGATGTGCTCTCCGCACTCGCCAACGACGCGATCCATGCCTACGTGCTGTCGCTGCCAGTGAACCCATTACACCGTCGGCAACACGTACCCGAGCTTGAGCAGAGCGGTCCGGAACTTCGGCTCGTTCTCGGGTGCGACGGTCAGAAATCGGTCTCCGAGCTGGCGGCACAGCGAGCGGAGCCTGCGATCCCGGGCGATGAGCGCGGCTACGGCCGGATCGGCGCACTCGATCACTCGGAGATGTCCGAGGTCGGTGAGTTGTGCGCCGCGTCGGCGGACGTCGTTGATGAGTGTGGTGAGGGGCGACGGCAATTCATGATCGCTGCGCAGGATCAGAAAGGCGACGAAGTCGGCGAGGTCTCTTCCCGCCCCGAGTGCGGCGGTCAGGGTGGTCGCCGACACTGTCCAGACGTGGTCGGCGGTTTGGGCGGCGAAGGCGGAGAGCGTGAGCTTCTCAGTGGTGGTGATGCCGCGGGGGATCACGATGTCGAGGTTGGGCAGAACAGTCAGCGACGACGTCTCGGCGACGTCGTCGGACGGCACGAAGGTATGGGTGAGGCCCAGTGCGTAGGCGCCCAACGGGGTGAGTCGGATTCGGCGCAGGCCGTCGTAGCGACTGAGGGCGTCGAGGAAGTCGCTTCCCCAATTGTCGTGGTAGTCGTCGCGAGCGCCGCGGGGGTCGCGGTAGTCGAGGTCGACCAGGCCCAGTGTGCCTGCGTATTCGAATGTGACCGCCAGCGTGTAGCGGCCCTCGAGCAACGACCAATCGTGGTACCCGTCGTAGCCGAAACTCCCGTACTCGGCGTCGATGATGTAGAGCTTCCACAGGGCGCGTTCGCTGCGGGCGATGGTGGGGTTGAGACGCGCTCGGCGCATCGTCGAGAACAGGTCGTCGACCTCGATCCACTCACCAGGAGGACAGGCGGCCAGTCCCTCGGCGACGGTCGCCCGACGCGGCTTGACCGCAGTCAGCACGTTGGTGGCACGCTGCCCTTTGATCGCATCGATCCGGCTGAACTCATCGACCACTCCGTGCGTGAGCCATCGGCGCCACAGGTCGCGGATGACGTCGGCCGGCGGTTTACCCAGCGCCGCACGACCTTTCGGCGTCAGCGCCAGGCGAGTGCCATCAAGGTTGGCCAGGCCGCCGGACTGGATCAGCAGGGGCCAGGCGAATGCGGCGATCGCGTCGTCGGGATAGAAGTCGCCGTTGATCAGGTGGCTGGCCACGAGACCCACCGTCGCCGCCGACGCGCGGGAGGTCTTCGCGCTGCACTTGAGTTGACCGGACGCACACAACTCCAGAACCGTGCGCAGGTTGGCCAGCGCTTCCTGCTCGGTCAACCGCACTTCGGTGCTCTTATCGGTATCCGTGTTCGTCACTCCTGCAGCCTGTCCGAGGTCGTCGCCCAGCGCAAACCTTCCGTTGTATTGCGAGCTGCCCGACGACAACACAGGCTGCTAAACTGAGTCAACCAGCAGACACATTTGTGTGCTGCGGAGCCTGATAGAGGTGAGCCGATGACCGTCGCGGCGATCACTGCTGTACGCAGTGCCCGAGTCATCCACACCTCACAGGCCTCGTCCTGATCAGCACCCTTCTTGTTCTCCCCTAGCGGGAGTTCTGGTTGCGCGTGCGATACGGAGGGCCCCTTCCGCAAAGGTCTCCACAAATGTCTTCACACCCCACTTCACGTCAACATCGTCACGCTTCCCCTGTGGGAGCACTGCCTCTGACCGATTACGGCTGGGACGCCGACCGCGACCTCCAGTTCGCACCATTCCGTGCCGACGGGCTGATTCCTGGCCGTGTTGTGCGGGCCGAACGCGGCTTGTGCGAACTCGTCACCGCGGCCGGACCGGTTCGCGCGGTGGTTCCCGCGCACTCCGGCAAGGATCGGTTGGCGACGTGCACCGGTGACTGGGTCGCGCTGCGACCGTCCACCACGTCCGACGCCGCCACCGTCGCCGAGGTTCTCGAGCGTCGGACCGCCGTGGTTCGCTCCTCCGCGTCGCGCACGTCCCATGGCCAGGTGCTGGCTGCCAACGTCGACACCGTGGTGGTGGTCGTCTCCCTCGCCGATCCAGTCCGTCCCGGGCGAATCGAGCGAATGCTGGCCCTCGCCTGGGAGAGCGGCGCCACTCCCCTGGTGATCCTCACCAAAGCCGATGAGTGCGAGGATGTTTCACGGGCAGAGGCCGAGGTGGCCGAGGCCGCATTGGGGGTGGACGTGCTGGTCACCAGCGCCGCCACCGGTGAGGGCCTCGACGCCCTCACCGACGCCCTGTTTGGCACGGTCGTGCTACTCGGCCCGTCGGGCGCGGGCAAGTCGACGCTCGGTAACCGATTGCTGGGCGAGGACCTCCTGGCCACCGGTGCGGTACGCACCAGTGATGGCAAGGGCCGCCACACCACTGCCTGGCGGGAGCTGGTGCCGCTGCCGCACGGCGGTGTTCTGATCGACACGCCCGGTCTGCGCGGCGTGGGTCTGCACGACGTCGATGAGGGTCTGGACCAGACCTTCGCCGAGATCACCGAGTTGGCGCAAGACTGCCGGTTCGCCGACTGCGCCCATATCACCGAGCCGGGCTGCGCTGTCCTCGCGGCCGTCGAGACCGATCGTCTCACTCAGCGGCGCCTCGACAGCTACCGACGGCTGCAGCGCGAAAACGCCTACGCCGCATCGCGTACCGACGCGCGACTGCGCGCCGAGCAGCGGCGGCACGACAAGCACTTGACACGCACGATCCGCGCCGTCAAGAACTCTCCCAACTTCAAGCAATGACAGCGAGGACTACGGTCATGGACCTACCTACCCCAGCATCATCAGCATCCGCGAAAGCGGCCTGCGGGTCGAGCGGCGCGCTGGAGCTTCACGTCTCGCGCTATCCCGCGTCGTGGTCGTGGGTCGGGATGATCAGCACCGGGCGCCGTCGGGGCTGAAGGTGGAGATCTGGCAGTTCGCCAGTGCTGGTAGGAACCATTGCCGCGGAGTTCGCGATGACCGGCAGTCTGGTGACGCCCAACGGCGTGGTGTGCGCGACGTATGAACGCGCCGGTGATGTGGCGACAGGAACGGTGAGTGTTTGAACGCTGGTACCCCACCACTACAGGCTGCGGCGCACCGTGGCGACAGCACGTGCACGTGTTGCCAGACGGCAGTGAACTGGCTTTTTTCAGATTGTGGGCTATGGTCGGAGGGACATCTAGCCGTCAAGGAGTGAGTCAGCCGTGAAACCTGTTGTGATGGAGTGCCGTATCCTCGTATGCGCTTCGCCACGTCGAATCGACCGTTTCATCCGCCACGCTAAAACTGTTGGGGCACGGTCCTTTTCCCGTCGGGTACGCCATTCTTTCTCAGTGGAGCCCATCGTCTCACCGATGCTACGTAGCCAGTGGGATGACGACAACGGTCCCGATACCGTCCCAGGTCCTCTCACGCGCGATGTGAGCCTTGCCTTTTCGGGATTCCGCGGACAACTCACCGCAGCGCGGCTCGATTCCGTTGCACGAGATGTCCTAGCCGACCTCGAGCCTCACCCTGGCAAGTTCACCGAGGAGATCACTCCGTGGATCCTCACGCTGACTACGGAGACGGACGATCATTCGCGTCAGACCATCGCCAACCGGCATCCAAGCATCAGCGTTGGGTTGTTCCCGACGACTGCCGGTAGATGAGACACCGCGGCATCACATCAGTGAATGCGATGCCGCGGCACTGCCTGTCAAGTACTGCTTGCTGGTTGCTGCGGCGCTGTTGGTCTCACGCTGCAGCTACGACTTAGCCCAGGCACTCCGCGACATTGCGATCGTGCATCGCGCCGCGGTCCAGGAGTCCCTGGTCGGTGAGTGAGCAGCGTGCGGATGTGCGCCGCGACGGCTCACCATCGTGTTCGCCGGCCCTCGCGACCGCAGTAGCAGCAGCCGCGGCAGCCGCCGCGGCAGCAGCTCAACCCCGAGCCATGTCCACAAACCGGCTCAAATGTAGTTGGTGCGCAACGGTTATCGTCGCTGTCGGTCCATTACGGTGCTTGCCCAAAATGATGTCCGCTTCGCCCGCACGGGGGTCATCCCGCTCGATTGAATCGGGGCGATGCAGCAGGATCACCATATCCGCATCTTGTTCAAGCGATCCCGACTCGCGAAGGTCCGAGACCTGGGGCCTCTTGTCGGTCCGTTGCTCCGGTCCGCGGTTCAGCTGGCTGATGGCGACGACGGGTACTTCGAGTTCCTTTGCGAGCAACTTTAATTGGCGGGAGAACTCGGAGACTTCCTGCTGGCGGGATTCGACCTTCTTGCCCGACGTCATCAGCTGCATGTAGTCCACCGCAACGAGTTTCAGGTCGTTGCGCTGTTTGAGGCGGCGGGCCTTGGCGCGGATCTCCATCATCGTGAGGTTCGGCGAGTCGTCGATGAACAGCGGCGCCTCGGAGATCTCGCCCATCCGCCGGGCCAGGCGGGTCCAGTCGTCGTCGCTCATCGAACCGGACCGCATGTCTGCGAGTTTGATCTTGGCCTCGGCCGAGAGAAGTCGCATGACGATCTCGGTCTTGCTCATCTCCAGCGAGAACATGGCACTGGTCAGACCATGGGTGATGGACGCGGAACGCAGGAAGTCCATGGCGAGCGTCGAATTGTGGGTGGGCACCATCGCCTCACCGGCGAGGTAGAGGGCGTCGGGGTTGTCGACCTGCACGCAGCGCACCGGAACCGACGCCACCGGGCGGACCGCGGTCACGCGTCGAACGCCGGCTGCGCGTCGAAGTTCCTTGTGCCGCACCGCTTTATGGTGGACGGTAAATACGTCGTCGTCGGCGTCGACGCGCAGCCAGCCGGTCACTGACCGCTTGTAGCTGTAACCGAGCCCGGCGACGAGGTCGGCGATCACCGCGGTCATGTGGCGGGTCGCGGCGGGCACGGTGATCCAGCCGTCGTCGTCGTCGACGGTGGCGCGCGCGTCGAGCAGCCCGGCGAGCAGCGCCCGACGCTGGGCGATCGAGCCGCGCAGATACTCGTACGGAATGCGTCCACCGAGATCGGCCATCAGCGTCATCACGTCGACCGGGCCTTCGGCGTCGATGCGCATGGCGATCTCGGGATCGTCGAAGGCCATTCCGGCCAGCGCCGCGACGGTGTACGGGCCGTAGGCAAATCGCTTGCGCGGCAACTCCAATGGCTTGGCGTTGGGCACCACGGCACAGCCGGCGTGGGAGCGCAGGATCTCGGTGGTGACCACCTGAGGCTCGTTGTCGATGTCGACGATCCACTGGTGCTGCTCGTCGGCCACCAGAACGGTGCCGTCGTTGAACTCCACCTCGAAGCACGGGCGGTCGGTCATGACGTCGGTCGCGGCCACCACGCGGGTCGGACGACCCAGCGCATCGATCAACTCATCGCCGACCGAAACCCGGCCCATCGTCGTCCACCCGCACGGCGTCGGCAGCGGAGTATCGAGGGCGAGCGCCTTGCCCACACCGGGACGGGCCGCGACGATGATCATCTGGCCCGGATGTAGACCATTGGTGACCGAGTCCAGATCAGCGAAACCCGTTGGCACACCGAGGGAAATCCCGCCGCGGGAGGCGATGGAGTCGATCTCGTCCATCGTCGGCTGCAGCAGTTCCTCGAGCGGCACGTAATCCTCGGCGGTCCGACGCTCGGTGACCTCGTAGACCTCGGCCTGCGCGCGGTCGACCACCTCGGCCACATCCTGGCCGTCGGCACCGGCATAGCCGAACTGCACGATGCGGGTACCGGCCTCGACAAGGCGACGCAAAATGGCCTTCTCCGCGACGATCTCCGCGTAGTAGCCGGCGTTCGCCGCCGTGGGCACCGTGGAGATCAGGGTGTGCAGGTACGGGGCGCCACCGACGCGGCGCAGCTCACCGGCACGCTCCAACTCGGCCGACACGGTCACGGCGTCGGCAGGCTCACCCTTGCCGTACAGCTCCAGGATCGCCTCGTACACCGCCTGATGGGCAGGACGGTAGAAGTCACTGGTGCGGATCTTCTCCACGACGTCGGCGATGGCGTCCTTGGACAGCAGCATCCCGCCGAGCACCGACTGTTCGGCAGCCAGATCCTGCGGCGGCTGCCGACCGAACTCCTCGGGTGGCGGCTCCGAATCGAAGCGACCACTGCCATTGCCCGACCCCTCGCCCCGACCCCGTGTTGCGTCATGCCCACGGTCATCCACAACGGCCACGCGTGCACACCTCTCGGAACGCCTTGTTGTTGTCAGCCCCGTCTTACCCGGCAGCACCGACAACCCATCTTTCGCGGTGCGCGCAGCCACATCGAGGCGCTGAGGCAGGACACTATGACCTCAACTGAGCGCACTCAAACGAGACTGTTGATGAATCTGTTAGCGAACTGTGGACCGAATGTGAACGGCGCAGGAACCGTTGTGCAGGGACTGTGGACACGATGAGGAATTGTGTTGTGCGTAGACGGATACGCAGAGGTCAGGGCCTTGACTTTTATCCACAGCTACCGATTTCAGATCGCACGGCGTGTCATGCGAATGTCGATATCGGGCGTGTTGCGAACCGAAATCAACCCCCTGTGCCCAACATTCCGGTGAACAATAGATGTGATCTGCGTTACAGCAGGTAGGCGCAGCGGGGACACCGGGGTCGGTGTGGGGCGAGCGTCCCAGATGTGGACATTCGCGTCCCGAACCGCGCGACGCTGTGATGCAATGTCGATCGTGCCATGGATCACTCTCCATCGTCGTCTGGCGAGCGTTCTCGCCGCCGCCCTGCTCGTGTCCGCGGGAGCAGCCTTGTCGACACCCTCTGCTGACGCAGCCCCCGTCGGACCGCCGCTGCCGGTCGAGTTCGACCTCTCGCGCTATCAACCCGTCAACCCGACGACCTTCCGTTCACTGGCCTACCTCGACAACGGGCGCTCGTTCTTCACCACCGGCCGGTGGATGTGCCAGATCGGCCCGCAGTACCGCTACGTCGGCTGTCAGGGGCGTCCTGCGACGGCTCCGTCGAACGCGACGGGCGCGATCTTTGCCCTCGACCTCCAGGGCCCGTGGTGGGTGGCGTCCAAGGGTCCGGGTGGGCAGAACTACCGCTTCGGCTCCAAGTCCGGTTTCCGACCGCCGCTACTCGGCGTGGGCAAGCGCGTCACCATCGCAGGAGTGACCTGCACGGTGCCGCGCGCCAACGAGGTGGCCTGCCGCACCGCGGATCGGGGCCTGATCTTCACACCGGCGTGGCACAAGTTCTTCTTCCCGTCGTGGGACACCATCAAACCCGGCAACGACGCGGTCGGGCACAGCCCTAACCCGGCGCCCCGGTATCTTCCGCCGCGCCTGCAGTACTGGAATCAGTTGCCCGCCAACCCGCCTGCGCCGAAGTAGACGCGGACAGCCGATGGTCCCACTGAAAGTAGGGGAAGAGTTTCTTCCCCTACTTCTGGTGTCCTCCCCGCGAATTATATAGGGGAAGAAGCGATTTCACGGGGAAGAAACTCTTCCCCTACTTTCAGTGGACGGAACAAGCTGGGCGCCAAGTGTTTCCGATCTCCGGGAGCGGCGCCAGGCCCTTCGAGGCTCGCAGGCTCGCACCTCAGGGAGCAGGTGGGCTCGCGTGGCGGTGCTCACACCTTCGGAGCGGGGTGTGTGAGGAGGTCGGCTCACCGTCTCGACACGACGCCTGGTTTCGAGACGCATCGGACTCGCTGTCGCTCGTTCGGTGCTCCTCAACCCAACGGCCTAGCGGCTCGGAGTCGGCTCGACCAGCGGGGGGCGGGGCGGAGTCGGCTCGACCAGCGGGGGGCGGGGCGGAGTCGGCTCGACCAGCGGAGGGGCCGGTGGGTGCCGTAGACAACAAAGGGCCGGATGGAACGAATTCCATCCGGCCCCTTGGGGTTTGGTGCGCTGGTGTCAGCTGGCGACGACGGCGAGCTGCACGGTGGCCGCCACCTGCGGGTGCAGGTTGACGATCACCGGGTAGCTACCGGTGGCCTTGATGTGGCCCTTGGGCAGCTCGACGGTGCGCTTGTCGACGGTCGGGCCGCCGGCGGTCTTGATGGCGCCCGCGACGTCGGCCGCGGTCACCGAACCGAACAGCTTGCCCGAGTCGTGGGTCTTCACGCCCAGCGAAACGTCGGCGAGACCCTCGAGGGCCTGCTTCAGCTCGTTGGCGTGCTCGAGACCACGAACCTCGCGGGCAGCCTGCACGCGACGGATGTCGTCGACCTGCTTCTGTGCGCCACGGGTGGCCCGGATGGCCAGACCGCGGCGCAGCAGGTAGTTGCGGCCGTAGCCGTCTTTGACCTCGACGGTGTCGCCGGCTTCGCCGAGGTTCTCCACGGCAGCGGTCAGGATGAGCTTCATGTCAGTTCTCCCTTTCCGCTTATCGGCCGGTCGAGGTGAAGGGCAGCAGGGCCACTTCACGCGAGTTCTTCACGGCCACCGCGACATCGCGCTGGTGCTGAACGCAGTTCCCGGTCACGCGACGCGAGCGGATCTTGCCGCGGTCGGACAGGAAGCGCCGCAGCAGAGCGGTGTCCTTGTAGTCGATCTCAGCCTTGTTCTTGTCCTTGCAGAAGCTGCACGCCTTGGTCTTGGTGACCTTTTCGACGCGGGGCTTCCGGCTGGCTTTTGCCTTTGCCATTGTGTGTTGCTCCAGTCGTTACAAAATCTAGAAAGGTGGTTCGTCGTCCCCGCCGCTGAACGATCCGCTGTTGCTGGCAGGCGCGCTGCCCCAGGGATCATCGGCGACCTGCTGATTCGAACCGCCACCGCTGCGGCTTCCGCCGCCGCCCGACGATCCGAATCCGCCGCCGCCCCCACCGCCGCGCGAGGCCTTGTTGACCTTGGCGGTGGCGTAGCGCAGCGAGGGACCGATCTCGTCGACCTCGAGTTCCACGACCGTGCGTCGTTCGCCTTCTTTGGTTTCGTAGGACCGCTGCTTGAGCCGTCCTTGCACGATGACCCGGGCACCCTTGGTGAGGCTCTCGGTCACGTTCTCTGCCGCGTCCCGCCAGATGTTGCAGCGGAGGAACAGCGCTTCGCCGTCCTTCCACTCATTGGTCTGACGGTCGAAGGTGCGCGGAGTGGAGGCCACCGTGAAGTTCGCCACCGCAGCACCGGACGGCGTGAACCGCAGTTCCGGGTCGGCGGTGAGGTTTCCTACGACGGTGATGACCGTGTCGCCTGCCATGTGTGTTTCCCCTCGGGTCGTGTGTGGGCACTCGCTGATCGACGTGCACCGGGAGTCAGTTGGGTTTGACCACTGCGTCAACCCTAGGGCCCGGTACCGACGTGTTCAGACGATCAAGGAATCTGTGGATTACTTCCGCAGGACCTTGGTGCGCAGAACCGACTCGTTCAGCTTGAGCTGACGATCCAGCTCGGAAACGGTCTTGGGCTCCGCGTTCAGGTCGATGACCGCGTAGATGCCCTCGTTGTGCTTGGCAATCTCGTAGGCAAGACGGCGCTTGCCCCAGATGTCGACGCCATCCACCTTGCCGCCGTCATTGCGGACAACATTGAGGAAGGTATCGAGTGAGGGTGCGACGGTGCGCTCGTCCAGATTCGGATCGAGGATGACCATCAATTCGTAGTGACGCATAAGACCACATCACCTCCTATGGGCTAATCGGCCACGGACGTTCCGTGGCAGGAGGGTCGCCTGCGTCGGCAACCGCTCCAAGATACACGACCAGGGGGTTTGGAAGAAAATCCGTGCACAGCGATGCGCGTCAGGTTGCCACGGTGACGCGATAGTTGAGCTCCAGTTCCGAGACCGCGTAGCCGTACAGATCGACCTGGGTGTGCAGCCAGCGTCGGCCACCGCCGCGCGGATCGTCGATGACGGTGGTCACGGCCCGCGCCACACCCAATGCCATCGGGGCCTGCGATCTGCTGAGGAACCGGCGCACGGAGACCTCCGTGTGCACAGACAGCGGTTCATCCGGGTAGTCGAGGCTGTCGGGGACAAAGAAGGCGAGCGGCGAGACGTCGGTGTGCCGGACAATGCCGCGAAACGACTGGTTGTGCACCAGCACGAGCACACCCTCGTACACGGTGATCTGCTGCGATGACACGTCCGCGGCGGCAGCATCCACGGTGTATCGCAGTCCTGGTGTGACCGCCTGAACGCTGATCGGTTCCACACGACCAGCGTAGGTGCTCGACGCTGCGGAGCACCGCATACGCTGTGATCATGGGTGGACCGCGTACTCCGATTCGCTCGCGGTTCCCCGCGTTCACCGGTCGCGGCGAGACAGTCCTCATCATCGTGGTGGCCCTGCTTCTCACCTGCCTGTCGCTGGCGTGGAGCTATCACGTCAAGGTGCGCTGCGGCGGCGACCCGTTCGACGCGGACGGTCGAAGCCAGAACTTCCCCGGCGGCGACCAGACGCGCCTGATCCCCTGCTACTCCGACATCATGCAGCTGTGGCTCGACCGCGACGTCGACAAGCACGTCTTCCCCTACATCCACGGCGGCATCCACCCCGACGGCACCCTCTACGGCGGGGTCGTCGAATACCCGGTGCTGTCGGGGTTGCTGATCTATCTCGGAGCGATCGGCGCCCACACCGACACCGAGTTCTTCCAGCACACCATCTGGCTCCTCACGCCGTTCGCCTTCCTGATCACCGTGCTGCTCGCACTGATGGCGCGGTGGTGGGTGCTGCTGTGGGTGGCGACACCCCCGTTGATGCTCTACGCCTTCCACAACTGGGAGCTGCCGGTGGTGGCCACCACGGTCGGGGCGATTGCGGTGATGGCGTGGGGGTCGAGCCCCGATCCGCGGACAGGAGATCGGCGGCTCTCGCTACGGACGTCGGCCGTGCTGGCGGCGATCCTGCTGGCAATCGGCTTCTGCCTCAAGCTCTATCCGGGTCTGTTCGTCCTCCCGCTCGCCCTGTACGTGCTCTATCGAGGCGACGACACCAAGCGCGGACCCGACTGGAGGAGCGCCGGCTGGGTTGTCGGCGCCGCTTCTCTGACCACCCTGCTGGTCCAATTGCCCTTCATCGCACTGGGTTTCGACGGTTGGAAGGCGGCGTGGCAGTTCCAGGGCAAGCGCACGGCCGACGCGACCACCAACTCGGTGTGGTACTGGGGATTACGCTTCCTCTTCGACGACGACACCCCGAGCTACGACGCCGTGGTCGGCGTCATGTCACCGTTGCTCATCCTCGCCGCGTTCGCCGTCGCCATCGCGCTCAGCCGACGACGCCAGGAACAGCTTGGCTACTACCCGTGGATCGGGGTGGCTGCATCGATGTTGGCCGGGTTCATGCTCTTTCACAAGGTGCATTCACCGCAGTACACGCTGTGGCTTCTACCGTTCTTCGTCCTGCTGCAGGTGCGCTGGCAGCTGATCGCGGTCTACCTCGTCGCGGACTTGGTGCTCGACATCTCCATCTTCCGCTACATAGGCTTCATCCAGAACGGGTGGCCGTCGTGGGTGCCGATCGCAGGCGTGTCTATCTCCGTGTGGGTCCATGCGGTCATCCTGGCCCTGCTGATCGTGACCTTCGTCCGCACGCCGCTGCGAGAACCATTGGCAACCATGATGACAAGAGAGAAGGTCCCCGCGTGAGTTCCTGGCTGGGTAGCGGTCCTCTGATCGGGGAACGAGTGACGTTGCGGCCGTTGAGATTCGACGACGTCGAGGCATTGTCAAAGGTGGTGGGCGATCCTTCCCGATTCCGCTGGGTACCGGGCGTCCCGGTCGACGCTGTCAGCGCCCGCAGCTTCGTCGAAGCAGCCCTGCACGATCCGGAGAGGCGCGTCGGTTTCGCGGTGATCGACAACGAGACCGGGACGCTGGTCGGTTCCACCAGTTACTACGACATCGACGCAGCCAACCTCACCTGTGCGATCGGCTACACCTTCTATACCGAAGCGGCACAAGGCACGACGATCAACCCGACCGCCAAGTACCTGCTGATGAAACACGCCTTCGAAGATTGTGGCGCGGTTCGGCTGGTGTGGCACACGCACGAGAACAACGCCCAATCCCGTGCTGCCATCACCAAACTCGGCGCCACCTTCGAGGGGTTGCTGCGCAAGCATCGACGCTTCGGCGACGGATGGCGCACCACGGCGCAGTTCGCGATGGTCGACGAGGATTGGCCGGCGGCGAAGGAGACACTTCTGCAACGACTACCGTGACGATGGCGATCAGAGCTCCCCCACTTCTCACACTCGCGAACCACCGTCGATCATGGCGGATCGCAACGCCGAATGACTGTGCGGCAACCAGATCGCCTGCACAGGCACGAGCGGCGGTTCGTCGAAGTCGATCACGCGTATCGATCCACCCGCGAGCTCGCCGGCCGCATCCGTCACGAACGCCGCGGCGGACCGGTGACGCAGCACCGCGGTGAAGGGCGGGGTTCCCTGAACGTTGTTGATGATCAGCGAAGGCTCAAATCCGGAACGCCGACAATAGGATACGAGAAGATCGGTGTAGAACGAATGCCGTTCCGGAGCCCATACGACGATGGGGGTGGTGGCGAGTGCCTGCGCGGCGATCTGTCGCTCTCCTGCAAGCGGATGCTCCACATGGACCGCCAGCCGCAGTTCGTGATAGGCGAAAACCGACGACATCAATGCCTCGGGCGCGTCCACTCCACGACGAAGGGCGACGTCGATGTCGTTGCTCAACAGTTCTTCCCGAAGGTCTCCGGGGAAGAGCTGACGAACCGTGATGGGCTGCTCCGGCTCCGCGGCGATGATGGGACGGAGTAACCGGTACACCTCTTCACCAGAGATCGCCGGGGAGTGCCCGACGACGAACGGTGTCGGCCGGCCGGTCGCCACCGATTGCACTGACCGGACCAACGCCGCGTTGCCCGCGAGGATCGCCTTCGCGCCCTCATAGAGTACTTTCCCGGATTCGGTGAGCACCCAGTGCCGGTGCGAGCGATCGAAGAGCGGGGTGTTCAGCTCACGCTCGAGCTGACGCACCGAGGCGGAGAGCGCCTGCTGTGTCAGAAAGAGATTCTGCGCCGCGCGGGACAACGTGTCCGACTCGGCCGCCACCACGAAGTTTCGGAGGCGCCTACTGTCCAGCATCATCGGATCGGTCACGTCATCCTCCCTTCACATCGATCTCCAAGCGAGACAACGGTGGATGTCACGAACGACATCTGCGTCCGATGCCGGTGCCGCACGGCGCACGGGCTGTGGCCACTGCCGGTACAAGTCTGATTTGCACTACCCAAAAGCCTCGTTGTTCGTCGGTGGAGATCCGTCAGCATTTGCTTGAATCCTATCGAGAATGTCCACGCGGTCACGATGTGATCGCCCGCGGAATGTATCCGAGAAGAGCGTGATGAAAAGAGTACTTGTATGTGCGGCATCCCTGTTCGCTGTGTGCTTCTTTCTGGCGGCATGTAGCGATGACACCTCGTCGGACTCGGCCGCCACGTCGACCAGCATTGTCAATGCGGCGGGATCGTGGGACACCAACGGCAAGCCGGTGAACGGCGGACCCAAAGGTGCGGACGGTTCGATGGGCAACAACCTCACGCGCGGCTTCTGCGCCCACAACGAGGACCCGAAGTGCCCCACCGGAACCTATCTCGGCCCGCATGTGGCGACCCATCCGGCAAGTGGTTTCTGGGACGGGAACGGCAACCCGGTCAAGGGTGGTCCGACCGGGGCGGATGGATCGACCGGCAACAACAAGACGCAGGCGTACTGCGCGCGGAATCAGGATCCCGCTTGCCCGAAGGGCAGTTTCGTCGCAGCTGACGCCATTCGGAATCCGAACGGCAGCAACTCGTACGTGAAGTGCGAGGGAACCGTATGCACCAACCCGAATCACGGCGGCGGCCCGGGCAATGGGGCATGGGACGCCGCCGGCCGCCCTGTCAACGGTGGTCCGCAGGGTGCCGATGGGTCGGAGGGGAACAACAAGTCCCAGGCCTACTGCGCACAGAACCAGGATCCGGCCTGCCCGAGCGGCTCCTACGTCGCGCCAAAGGCGATCCCCGCACCTGACGGATCCAACAGGTACGTTCCGTGCGAAGGCACGGTCTGTACCAATCCCAACAACGGCGCGGGCAATGACCCCGGTGCCGACGACACGACCCAGAACGACGACACGACCCAGGACGACACGACCCAGGACGACGACACGACCGAGGACAACGCCCCGACCACAGCCCCGGACGACGACGGCGAGAACTGAGCACCGGGCGCCTCCGGGCGCCGGCAATCGCCGGCCCCGGAGGTGTCAGCCGGCAGAGTGGGCGAGCGCAGGTCCCGGCGCTTGCGGCGGGTTCTGCGCCGACGACCGCACGGATCTCGGTCCCAACTTGTCCGGCGCGTCGGCGTCGCACGAGATCGTCGGCGGGATGTCAGATCTGCCAGATCACCAGGGCGCACAGCGCGAGCACCATCAGACCTCGCAGCACCACCGCAAAGGTGAACCGTTCGTCGGGTAATTATCGGCGGCTGGGGTCGAGGAACAGGCCCATCCGGGGAATCCAGAGCAGGCGTCGATCACCATCCAGCTCAACACAATTCGCGTGTGCGGCAGCGCCAGCACCGCGAGCGGGACCAGCCACAGCGAGTACTGCGGACTCCACACTTTGTTGACCAGGAGGAATCCCGCGACGAGCAGCAAGCTGAAGACACCTGAGCAGCGCGTCGCGTTCGCCGTCATCGACAGCGAGACCGGCGCGCTGGTCGGCTCGACCAGCTACTACGACATCGACGCGGCCCACCTGACGTGCGCCATCGGCTACACCTTCTATACCGAAGCGGCACAAGGCACGACCATCAACCCCACCGCCAAGTATCTGCTGATGCGTCACGCCTTCGAGGACTGCGGCGCCGTGCGGCTGGTGTGGCACACGCACGAGAACAACGCCCAATCACGAGCGGCGATCACCAAACTCGGCGCCACCTTCGAAGGCCTGCTGCGCAAGCACCGACGTTTCGGCGATGGATGGCGCACCACAGCGCAGTTCGCGATGGTCGACGACGATTGGCCGCCGGCGAAAGAACGTCTATTGCAGAGGATGTCGTGATCCGCATGGGCGGGTCACTGTCCGACCCGGTCCACCTTCGCGACACACAGATCTGAGTTCTCTTGCTCGACAGTGATCTCCATGGTGAAAGGGACCTTTGGCGTGGGTCCGGAGGAGGTCGTCTGCGTGACCGTGAACACGACGATGACTGGGACGGCATCGGGCGTGCGGTTTTCCGAATCGATCGCCGTGCGCTGAACCTGTGCCGATGCGGCTATCTGCTTACGCAGTTGCAGAGTCGTTTCTCTCGCATTCTCCAGCCCAGTGCGGGCACTCGAGCCGGGACAGGTTGACGCGATGGCCCGCTCATATCCGGACTGATCGGTCGGCGTCGACGTACTGAAGTCCGTCACGAACTGGCCGGCGAATTCGGTGTACTCCTTATCCGAGAAGCCAGACTCATCGTCGTTTCCACTTGCGGCCAGGACAGCCCAGATCACACCTCCGGCAACAAGTGCCACAACGACGACAGCCGCCAGGACGATCCCGATGATCAGGCCGGTACGCGAACGTCGTGGCGGCGGAGGCGCGTACGGACCCCATGTCTGTCCCGGCTGCATCGGCTGTCCGGGCGGCATCGGCGGAAACGGCGGGGGTTGCCCACCTGCGTTGTCGTATGTCATTCGTTGACCCCCTTGCGTCGGTTTGCGGTCAGGCTGGTTCAGGCTCTCGCTCGCCCAGCGGTTGCGGGCTCTGCCGACCCATCACCTTCGGTCCCAGTTTGTCCGGCGCACCGTCGAGCACTCCGCCGGCCGGGTCGTCGTAGTGACCGCCAAGACGCCTGCGCCGCACCAGGTCGTCGGCGGGATGCCAGATCTGCCAGATCACCAGGGCGCACAGCGCGAGAACCATCAGACCCCGCAGCACCACCGCGAAGGTGAACCATTCGTCGGGCAGCCATCGGCGGCTGGGATCGAGGAACAGGCCCATCCGGGGAATCCAGAGCAGGGCGTCGATCACCATCCAGCTCAACAAAATTCGCGTGTGTGGCAGCGCCAGCACCGCGAGCGGGACCAGCCACAGCGAGTACTGCGGACTCCACACCTTGTTGACCAGGAGGAATCCCGCGACGAGCAGGAACGCGAGCTGCGCAACCCGCGGCCGTTGCGGAGCAACCAATCCGATGGCCACCACGGCGCCCACGACGAGCACCAGCAGCACCATCGTCAGCCCGTTGAGCAGACTCACATTCCAGGCGCTACCGCCGAGATCGGTGATGACGCGGTACCACGTGTCGGGGTCGGCGTTACGATCGGCATTGAGGCGGAAGAACTCTCGCCAACCGTTCGGGTACAGGACGAGGATCGGCAGGTTGACGGCCAGCCAGGTGGCGACCGCGGTGGCGGCCGTGGCGGCAAACTCCCGTAGCTTGCCCGCTCGTAGACACAGCACCGCCAGCACGATCAGGAGCAACGCCGGATACAGTTTGGCCGCTGTGCCGACACCGATGAATATGCCTGCCAGCCAGGGCATCCGGCGCGACCACGCGAGCATGGCCAGCGCGACCATGGCGGTGGCGATGGCGTCGAAGTTGGTGAAGGCGTGCACCAGAACCAGCGGCGAGAGTGCCGCCAACCACACCGACCACATGCGCGCGCCCGCAGTCAGAGCGGTCGCCCAGATGGTGACCAGCCAGAACAACGCCAGACCGAGCGCGACGACGTTGAAGAACAGCACGACGTCGATCGCAGCGGGAACTCCCCAGTTGTCGTGCGCCCAGCTCCACCAACCGGCCACCCGTGCGGCTCCGTACATGTACATGCCGGTGAGCACCGGATACTCCATGTAGCGCTTGATCTGTTGGCCGTTGCCGTCGTCCTGATACCAGTAATCCCGATAGGGCAGCGCGCCCATGTCGAGCCGTTCGGCCCCGTACAGACTGATGACGTCCGAGTAGCAGAGGTCGGTGAACTGTCGCTGGTCGTCCCAGTCGAGTCGCGCCACCGCGCCGGGCTGGCCGGCGGTCCCGTCGTCGGGCTCTGCCTGCTGCAGACATCCCGCCTTGCCGAACCAACTGAGCGCGAGCGTGAGAAGCGCGAGGCCGAACAAGACACGGATCGGCGTCAGGTATCGGCTACGACCAACCGCGGCATGTGCGCCCACCGGACCGCCGACAACCGAACTTGCCTCCCACACAAGATGATCCGTGTGCGACGGGGCGATTCGGTGTTCGTCGGTACGCCGATCCGCCGAGAGTGGGAGCGGGCTTACACCGTCCGGTTGTGCTTCACCGCCAACGGGTTCCGACCCACCAGGTTCCGACCCACCAGGTTCCGACACTGCCGGGGTCAGCCGATCGGGGGATTCGGCACGTCGCCGCCGTCGTCGTTGTTCCCGTTCCCGCTGTCGTCGTTGCCGTTGTCGTTGTTGTTCTCGTTGCCCTGGTTGTCGCCACCGCGTGGCGGTCCGGTCGGAATCGTGATCCCGGGCACCGGGGTCCAGTTGCCGTCGCCGCCATTGCGGTTGGTGTCATCGCCACCGCGCGGGGACGTGCGCGGACCTCGCGGCTGCGTGGTCGTGTTGTCGTAGGTGACCGGCGGCGGCTCGTAAGGCACCCCGGCCTGACCGCCGACCGCATCGGGTTCCGGGAACTGCTGAATCGGCTTGCCGGTGAGCGCGCCGTTCATCGCGGCCTGCCAGATGTCGGACGGCAGACCACTGCCATAGATCGACGCGCCGTTGAGATTCTCGATCGCTCCGCCGCCGTTGGTCCCGACCCAGACGGCCGTCGACAACTGCGGCGTGTACCCGACCATCCACGCATCCTTGTTGTTGCCGGTGTCGCCGAGCTGCACGGTGCCTGTCTTGGCCGCCGACGGGCGCGAGCCGAGGGTCGAATCGGAGAGGGCGTGCCCGTTGGAGTACGACGCGACCGGCTCGAGTGCGGCCGTCACGTTGTCGGCGACCTTGGCCGGGAACACCCGCTGGCCCGAGTTCTTCTGCCGCTCGAACAGCACATTGCCGTCGGAGTCGGTGACCTTCTGGATGAAATACGGCTCGCGATAGATGCCCGATGCAGCCAGCGTCGCGTATGCCGACGCCATGTCGATCACGCGCGACGGGTACTGCCCGAGCACGACGCCGCCCTCGGGATAGCCGTTGGCCTCCTGCAGCGTCTGCTCGATGTCGCCGAAGGACCGTGCGACGCCGGCCTGATGCGCCGCGTCGGCCACGGCCTTCGCCTGACCCTGGAGGTCCATCATCAGCCGGTAGTAGACGGTGTTGAGCGACATCTTCATGGCGGTGGCCAGGTTGCACGACCCGCAGCTCTCACCGTCGGAGTTCTCCACGGTCAGTCCGTTGCTGGCCTGGTAGGGAGCGGAGCTGTAGACGCGGGAGAGCGGAATGCCCTGCTCCAGCGCGGCGACCAGCGCGAAGACCTTGAACGACGAGCCGGTCTGCAGCCCGGCCTGGGCGTAGTCCCAGCCGAGCGACTCGTCGCCGCCGTAGTAGCCGCGCACGGCACCGGTCCGCGGATCGATGGAGACCGCCGCGGCCCGCAGATTCTTGGGTTCGCCGTTGAGCTTGCCGTCGGGGCACTTGTAGATGCGGTTCTGCCGGCACGCGGCCTGCACCACCGAGTTCTGCACCTGCGGATCGATGCCGGTCTCGATCTTCAGTCCGCCGGTACGAAGCTGCTTGTCGGTGATCCCGACCCTCGGCAGTTCCGCGAGGACCTGCCGTTTGATCAGGCCACTCGGACCGGGTGTGACGTCGGAGAAGCTGCGCGGTTCGATCGTCTTGGGGAGACGGTCACGAACCTCGAGTGCCTGCTGCTTGGTGATCGCACCGGTCGAGACCATGCCGTCGAGCACGTACTGGTAGCGGCCGAGCACCACGCCCGGGTTGATCGCGGGGTCGTAGTACGACGGCGCGCGCACGATCGCGGCGATCAGCGCGGCCTGATCAATGGTCAGGCCCTTGTTGATGGACTTGCCGTAGTAGGCCTGCGTCGCGACGGCGATGCCGTATGCGCCGCGGCCGAAATAGATGGTGTTGAGGTAGGACTCGAGGATCTTCTCCTTCGACCACCCGTTGCCCGGCTTCATCTTCGCCGCGTACGCCAGTTCGCGGAACTTGCGGCTGTAGCTGCGTTCGTCGCCGACGATCGCATTCTTCACATACTGCTGGGTGATGGTCGAACCGCCGCCGGCGTCGGCGTTGCCGGTCAGCTTGCCGATCACGGCACGCGAGATTCCCTTGGCCGAGAAGCCGTCGTTGTCCCAGAACTCGCGGTCCTCGGCAGCCACGATGGCCTGCGTCATGGTCTGCGGGATCTCGTCGTAGGGGATCACCTTGCGGTCGCCGTCGGCCTGCTTGACCTCGGCGATCATGTTTCCGCCGGAGTCGACGATGGTCGCCTTCTGGCTGACCTCGGGTTCCGGGATCTCGGCGTGGTAGTACGTCCAAGCGAACGCCATGACGAGCACCAGGATGATGGCCGGGACCACCGCGCCGACAATGCCGAGTGCCCACGCGAACCGCGTGTGCTTCTTGTGATTCGCGCTGTTGCTCCCCCGGGCCGGACCAGTTCCGGCACCACGCGACGTGGGCGAAGTGCTTCGTGCCTCGCTCATCGTCAACCTTTCCCACCGGGCCACGCGGGCTGTCTCACCGCCACCACAGTACTTCTCGATCGTGTTTCGTTATCCCATCGTGACGTATCGGCCCGCCTCACGGCAAAATCGTCGCGCAGAACACAGTCTCCTGCGACGACGACCAAGACCAACGTTCGATGGTGAGTTGCTGACTATTTGGCCACGCGACGAGTCCGCGTCGACCGCGGTGGCAACCCCGCAACGTACGACTGGACGAGATGGTTCCAGCTACACGTCCGGCACACCTCGACCACGTGCACCGAGAACTCCTCGGCACTCGCGTCGAGCTTGGCGATCTCCTCGGTGCTGCGGGCCGAGCCCGACACCTGTCCGAGACGCTCGCCGAACACCCAGGAGACCAGCGTGACCTGCTCTTTTCGGCAGATGGGGCACACCGTCTTCGACGGGCGGCCATGGAATTTGGCGGCACGCAGTAGATACGGACTCGCATCGCAGACATCGGCGACGGCGGTCCGGCCCGAGTGAACCTGGGCCAACCGCGCGCGCCGCTGCAGGGCGTAGTCGACGATCTGGCGTTGCACGTGTTTCAGCGTACGTCCTGCGTTGGTGGACCGCCCGCGCGACGTGCGGCCGCAGCAATGTGTCGAGTTGCATGGACGATTGTTATATCGGTGCGATACATTGGTGGACACATCGAAGCGAGGTGTCGGAGCGTCAGTGTGCACCGACACGTCATCGATACACATGCGTCGGACCACACGACCCCGGAAGGGGGTGAGGAATGCTCGAACTGGCCGTTCTCGGACTGCTGATCGAATCCCCCATGCATGGATACGAGCTGCGCAAACGCCTGACCGGTCTGCTCGGTGCGTTCCGTGCCTTCTCTTATGGGTCGCTGTATCCGACGCTGCGCCGCATGCAGGCGGACGGTCTCATCGATGAAGCCGCCACGCCGTCGGGGATGAAGGTTCGACGCGGACGCCGTGTCTACCAGCTCACCGACAAGGGGCGGACCCGGTTCAGCGAGCTCGTCGCCGACACCGGTCCGCAGAACTACACCGACGACGGATTCGGTGTGCACCTCGCGTTCTTCAGCCGGACCCCGGCCGTGGCGCGGATGCGCATCCTGGAAGGTCGCCGTCGGCAAGTGGAAGAACGCCGCGAGGGTTTGCGCGAGATCGTCGGAAGGTCCAACCGGACCGTCGACCGCTACACCCGGCAACTGCATCAGCTCAGCCTGGAATCCAGCGAACGTGAAGTGCGCTGGCTCAACGAGCTGATCGCGGCCGAGAACTCAGGATCTGCCGCCGACGACACGTCTGTGACAGATCCGGGTGGCACCAACGTGGATGCCACCGACACCGCAACCGACAGCGATGTCTTCGATGATGACGCCTTTGAGGGCGATGTCTTCGATGCGGAAACTGAGCAAGTGAAAACACCGGTCGCGCAGCGAACGTCTGCGGCGCCGCGAGAAGAAGGAGAACCCGACCATGGGTGAGCCCAACAAGGTGCGCGTTGCCATCGTGGGCGTAGGAAACTGCGCTTCATCCTTGGTGCAAGGCGTGCAGTACTACAAGGACGCCGACGAGAACTCCACCGTGCCCGGCCTGATGCACGTGAAGTTCGGCGCCTACCACGTGCGCGACGTCGAGTTCGTCGCTGCCTTCGACGTCGACGCCAAGAAGGTCGGCTTCGACCTCTCCGACGCGATCTTCGCCAGCGAGAACAACACCATCAAGATCGCCGACGTGCCGCCGACCGGCGTCACCGTGCAGCGCGGCCACACCCTCGACGGACTCGGCAAGTACTACCTCGAGACCATCACCGAGGCCGAGGGCTCCGGCGTCGACATCGTGCAGGCGCTCAAGGACAACCAGGTCGACGTCCTCGTCTCCTACCTGCCCGTCGGCTCCGACCAGGCCGACAAGTTCTACGCGCAGTGCGCCATCGACGCGAATGTCGCGTTCGTCAACGCCCTGCCGGTGTTCATCGCCTCCGACCCGGAGTGGGCGCAGAAGTTCGTCGACGCCGGCGTCCCGATCGTCGGCGACGACATCAAGAGCCAGGTCGGCGCGACCATCACCCACCGCGTGATGGCCAAGCTGTTCGAGGACCGCGGCGTCACCCTCGACCGCACCTACCAGCTCAACGTCGGCGGCAACATGGACTTCAAGAACATGCTCGAGCGTGAGCGCCTGGAGTCCAAGAAGGTGTCCAAGACCCAGGCCGTCACCTCGAATCTCACCGGCCCGCTCGCCGGCAAGGTCCAGGACAAGAACGTCCACATCGGCCCGTCCGATCACGTCGAGTGGCTCGACGACCGCAAGTGGGCCTACGTCCGCCTCGAAGGCCGCGCCTTCGGTGACGTGCCGCTGAACCTGGAGTACAAGCTCGAGGTGTGGGACTCCCCCAACTCGGCCGGCATCATCATCGACGCCGTGCGCGCCGCCAAGATCGCCAAGGACCGCGGCATCGGCGGACCGGTCATCCCGGCCTCGGCCTACCTGATGAAGTCCCCGCCGCAGCAGCTCGCCGACGACGTCGCGCGTCAGCAGCTCGAGGCGTTCATCATCGAGGGCTGAGTCTTTCCGCTCTGACAGCCGTGCCGCACACCGAAAAGGTGTGCGGCACGGCTGTTTTCGGTCAGGGAGTGGCGGTTGACTACTTGTCGCCACCGGTCGCCACCGTCGTCTCGCGTGCTTCCTGATGGTCCGACTCATGCTCGGCCGCGAGCCGCGGAATGATGCCACCGGCAAGCACATCGGCCACCTGTCGCGCCGACAACCGGTGTCGCACCGTGAATGTCGTGTCCTTGGTGACGTTGTGGACGCTGATCTCGTCCTTGGATTCGAGCACATCGCGGAGATTCTCGACGTGGAGCACGTCGTCCTGGTCGATGCCGTCGTAGTCGGCAGGGTCGTCGAATTCGACTGCGAGAACACCGAAGTTGGCCAAGTTCTGCCAGTGGATGCGCGCGAACGATTTCGCGATGACCATGCGCAGACCGAGGTGGCGCGGCGCGATCGCGGCGTGCTCACGTGACGAACCCTGACCGTAATTCTCACCGCCGACGATGATGTGCCCGGTGCTTTCGGCGTCCCGAGCCCGATCGGGATAGGTCTCGTCGACGCGGGTGAACGAGAACTCCGCCAGCTTCGGGATGTTCGAACGAAACGGCAACGCCCGCGCCCCGGCCGGTGAGATCTCGTCGGTGGAGATGTTGTCACCGAGCTTGAGCAGGACCGGCGCCTCGATTTCATCGGGGAGGTCGTCGAGCTCGGGCAGGCTGGAGATGTTGGGGCCCTTCACCGGTTCGATCTCCAGTGCCTCGTCGGCATCCGGCGGCGCCACCAGCATCGCGGTGTTGATCGCATGTTCGGTGGGCAATGCCAACTCGGGGTAGGCCATGTCGACGTCGCGCGCCCAGTCGCGCGGATCGGTGATCACCCCGGTCAGGGCCGACGCCGTGGCAGTCTCCGGCGAGCACAGCCACACCGCGTCCTCCTTCGTCCCCGACCGACCCGGAAAGTTGCGGGGCATGGTGCGCAACGAGTTTCGACCTGTCGCCGGTGCCTGACCCATACCGATACAGCCCATACAGCCCGCTTGGTGAATGCGCGCACCCCCGATGACGAGACTTGCCGTCGCCCCCATGGTGGTCAGGTCGGCGAGGATCTCGCGTGATGTGGGATTGATGTCGAAGCTGACCTCGCCCAGCGTCTGACGGCCCTCGACCATCGCGGCGGCGATGGCGAAGTCGCGCAGACCGGGGTTGGCGCTCGACCCGATCACCACCTGCGACACCGGTTCTCCGGCAACCTCGGACACCGGGACGACGTTCCCGGGCGATGACGGTTTGGCGATCAACGGCACGATCTCGGACAGGTCGATCGTGTCTTCGACGTCGTAGGTCGCGTCGTCGTCGGGGAGTAGTTCGATCCAATCGTCCTCGCGCCCTTCGGCCCGCATGAACTCACGCACGGCGTCGTCGCTGGGGAAGACCGTGGTCGTCGCACCGAGTTCGGCACCCATGTTGGCGATGACATGCCGGTCCATCGCGCTCAGCCCGGCCAGACCCGGGCCGTGGTACTCGATGATGCGGTTGACCCCACCCTTCACGTCATGGCGGCGCAGCATCTCGAGGATGACATCCTTGGCCGAACACCAGTGCGGCAGTTCACCTTCCAGACGGACGCCCCAGATCTCCGGCATGCGGATGTTGAGTGGGTGCCCGGCAATCGCCAGTGCGACCTCCAGCCCGCCGACACCGATCGCGAGCATGCCCAGCGAACCCGCAGCAGGTGTGTGCGAATCCGATCCCACCATCGTCTTGCCGGGAATTCCGAAGCGCTGCATGTGCGTTGGGTGCGAGACACCGTTACCTGGCTTGGAGAACCACAATCCATAACGCGCACAAGCGGTTCGCAGATAGTCGTGATCCTCGGCGTTCTTCTCGTCGGTCTGCAGCAGATTGTGGTCGACGTACTGCACACTCACCTCGGTCTGTGCCCGGTCGAGCTCGAGGCCCTCGAGTTCCTGCATGACCAGGGTGCCCGTCGCATCCTGTGTCAGGGTCTGATCGATGCGGATCGCGATCTCGGATCCGGGTGTCATCTCACCCGACTCCAGGTGTGCTCCGATGAGTTTCTGTGCGATGTTTCGAGGTTCGTTTGACATGTCGGGTCCTCGGCCGTCCTCACGCGTCACCGCGACCTCTCGCGCACCACAGACGACGTCGGACCGAGCGCTGCTTCTTCTCGGTCGCCGGCGGACGGGCCGGGGCTGGACCCTTACGCGAATCGCGGCGTCGGACTGGGCGCTCGATCCGTGACCTCACCTCATGGTGTCAGGCTCGTCTACCCGTCGCCAGGGTTCGGTCACATGTCCGGATCGAGGAGAAGACGATTGACGTCGGCGACGTCGAACAGGGTCGGGTCAAGTTGGATGCGTTCGGGCATTCCCGTCCACTCACGGAGTTCCTGGTAGCGAGGGTGTTCGGGATCGTTGATCGCTTCGAGGAACTCGTCCCAACCGCCCGCACCGCCGACGTCCTCGAACGGCGCTGTCCCTGAGCCGTCGAGCACTGTGGCCGACGGATCGTCGTTCTCCGGCTCGATCTGCTCGATCTGCTCGACGACGAGCCGGACCGTCCAATCGTCACCGAAGTCGTACTCGTAGATCAGTTCGTCGCCTGGGGCGGCCAGCAACTCGCCAATTCGGATACGTTCTTCGACTTCGGTGTCCGCAGCCGGGTGCAGTCCCTGTCGGATCGCATGCTCGGGCATGTACCGATGCACGTGCCCGGTGTGGCGAACGATGAATTGGTGAAGGTGGGCATCTTCCCAGTCGAACACGATCTGCAGGACGTCGTGCAGTTCGTCGAGGCGCACCCATGAGTGCAGCCGCAGCGTGCGCCAGACGGGCGGCGTGATCCCGGGCATGTCGGCGCGAACGGTGATCATCGCTTGGTCGTTCCCCAGTTCCGGATTGAGGTAGTCGGGGAATCCCGCCCACACAGCCGGTCGTAGGGCCTCGGGGACCACGTACTTGTCGTCGTCGATGACGAGCCAACCGTCCACGAGGATCGCCGTCAGACGTGCCTTGACGAGCGCACCGAGCAACTCGTCTTCCTCTTCGATCTCGTCGATCGCCTCCAACGGTATGTTCACCGGCATCAGCCCCTGGTAGACGATGCGGGCGACCACTTCGTCGGGCTCGTCGCTCGGAATCCGGGGGTCGGTGAGCAAGAAGGTCACCGAGGCAGCCACTGCGCGACGCCGTATGTCGAGAGCCGCTGTGAGTCCGTTGGCCTCGGGGCGCCAGTCTTCGGCGAACTCACCTGGTCGTACCTGCGAGGTGTCGGCCTCGATCAACCCGATGGCCTCCGCAAGATCCCACACCTGGGACTCGAGTGGGTGACCGCTCAACGAGGTCAGCTCTTCTTCGGGGGGGTCGACGCCGAGCTCCTCGAAGAGTTCGGGCAACAGTTCCGGCTCTGGCAACGACTCTTCTGTCGTCGGCTGCCCGGGCCCAATCCAGTCGAGCAGGGCGTCGAGCCAGAGCACGATCTGTGTCGCCGACAGCTCCGCGAACTCGAGGTTCGGTTCGACGTCGGGGACCTCGACGCTCGTGGGCATGTCCATCTTGTCGGCGACGTACCCCTCACACGCACCCATTGCGAAGTCGGCGCCATCTTCGCCGCCCGTCCACTTCCCGGTGGCGACGAGGAAGTCGACGAACACACGCAGCGCGAAGATGAACACCACGGCCGGCGGAGCGCCCACATCGTTCTGTTCGATGAACTCAGCCGTGTTGAACGCGGCGTCGAGGTCCTCGGCCGACGACCAGTCGGTGATCGACAACCCGGGCTGCGACTGGCTGAGGGTTTCGTACAGAAATTGGACGGCCGCAACCAGATCGGCACGGCGTTCGACGTCGGCTTCGAAGTTTGTCTCTTCGAGCCAGTTGTCGAACCCATCCATCAGGACATCGATATTGTCCGCACCGGGCCGCAGCGGAATGACGTTGTTGCGCCGGGCGGCGCGCTTACGCGACTTCTCGGCGCGCTTGGCGCCCCTGGGTTTCTTGTTCTTCGAGCTCATCGACGCCCAGGGTAAGCCATGTTCGACGGTTCTTTCGCGGCTCGGGAACTATCCTCGAGGGATGTGGACCAAGTGTGCGACCTCGACGCCACGGTGGTGAATCGGTTGCGAGCACAACGCTGGGTGGCAACGGGTTTCGATGGTCTCGGCGACTTCGCACTCGTCGACGAGGAGTTGGACAAACCAGGCCCAGGCGAGGTGACCATCGCGGTACGCGCCGCGGGAGTCAACCCGGCGGATCTCAAACACGTTCGACGCGAATCGGATTCGACGCTGCTGCCATTGCCTATCGGGTACGAGGTGTCGGGTACGGTCGAGGCCGTCGGCCCCCAGGTCGATTCCGTGGACATCGGGGGAGATGTACTCGCCTTCCGGGTTCGCGGCGGCTACGCAACAGCGCTGAATGTGTCCGCCGACAAGGTGTTCGCCAAGCCGGCGTCGTTGACCTTCGACGAAGCGGCCGGGCTGCTACTGGCCGGGTGCACCGCCGCCGACATGTTGCGGGCCGCATCTTTGGATCGTGACGAGACGGCGGCGCTGCATGGCGCGTCGGGCGCAGTCGGGGTCGCGGTCCTGCAACTGGCGCGACTGCGCGGCATCCGCGTCGTCGGGACGTCAAGTCCTGCGGGTTTCGACCGGATCCGCGAGTTCGGCGGCGTGCCTGTCTCGTACGACGGCCCGGGTCTCGCCGACCACATACGTGAGGCGGCCGAGCCGTTCGGCATCCAGGCAGCACTCGACGCCTCCGGCACCGACGACGCGATCGACGCCTCACTCGAACTCGTCGACGACCGGTCGAGGATCGTCACCATCGCCGCACCCCGGCGCGCCGCCGCCGACGGATTCATCGCGCTCGGTGGCGCCCAGCCCGAAAGTCAGCTGTTCCGAGACTCGGTGCGATCCAATCTCATTCGCCTCGCCGGACAGGGTGACCTGGTGGTGCCAGTCGCTCGGACGTTCGCACTCGAGGACGCTGTCGAGGCGCTGCGTCTGGTGGCCGGCGGCCATGCAGGCGGGAAGGTCGTCCTGACCACCTGAGTCATTCAGCAAGTATCTGCGGAGGATCCCCCGCAGCGAACTGACATAGAGTGGCGTCCGAGCGTCAAACCACACAATGTGGACACGAAACAGAGAGGTTCTCGTAATGGGCGTTAGCCTGAGCAAAGGTGGCAATGTCTCGCTGACCAAGGAGGCCCCGGGTCTGACCGCGGTGCTCGTCGGTCTCGGCTGGGATGTGCGCACAACGACTGGCACCGACTTCGACCTCGATGCCAGCGCGATTGCGCTCGGCGCCGACAAGAAGGTGCTGTCGGACGCGCACTTCGTCTTCTTCAACAACCTGCGTTCGCCCGACGGCTCGATCGAGCACACCGGCGACAACCTGACCGGCGAGGGTGAGGGCGACGACGAGGCGATCAAGGTCGACCTCGCGGCCGTTCCGCCGAACGTCGACTCCATCGTCTTCCCGGTCTCGATCTACGACGCCGACGCCCGCAGCCAGTCCTTCGGCCAGGTGCGCAACGCGTTCATCCGCGTCGTCAACCAAGCCGGTGGCGCCGAGATCGCCCGCTACGACCTCTCCGAGGACGCCTCCACCGAGACCGCCATGGTGTTCGGTGAGCTGTACCGTCACGGCGCCGAGTGGAAGTTCCGCGCTGTCGGCCAGGGTTACGCGTCGGGGCTCGCGGGTATCGCCCGCGACTTCGGCGTCAACGTCTGATCGACTCCGCAGCAGTGCCCGCGCATGCCGCACCCGACCTTCGGGTGCGGCATGGCGCATTCCGAGAGCATTCCATCCGCGAGGGCTCTGACACCGACCGTTCGCCTCGATGAAAGGCCCTGTACACCTTGGTAATACGAATATTCGGCATCTCGATTGTCGTGACGATTCTGTCCATCATCGTCGCCTTCCTCTATGGCGGGTGGCAGGCCGTCTTCCTCACCGTGATCCTCGGCATCCTCGAGGTGTCGCTGTCCTTCGACAACGCCGTCATCAACGCGACCGTCCTGCGCCGGATGAGCGAGTTCTGGCAGAAGATCTTCCTCACCATCGGCATCCTGATCGCCGTCTTCGGCATGCGTCTGGTGTTCCCGCTGGTGATCGTCTGGCTCGCGTCGGGACTCGGGCCGGTCCAGGCACTCGACCTCGCGCTCAACCCGCCGCCGGACGACGCCGCCTACTTCCCCAACGGTGATCCGAGCTACGAGACGATCATCACCGACGCCCATCCGCAGATCGCGGCCTTCGGCGGCATGTTCCTGCTGATGCTCTTCCTCGGTTTCGTGCTCGAGGAGAAGGAGATCACCTGGCTGACCTGGATCGAACGGCCGCTGGAACGCATCGGCAAGCTCGACATGCTCGAGGTCGTCATCGCCACCAGCCTGCTGGTCATCACGGCCACATGGATCGCACCCGAAGACGAGGTGTCGACGGTCATGATCGCCGGCGCGCTCGGCATGATCACCTTCATCGCGGTCAACGGGCTCGGTGAGTTGTTCAACATCGAGACCGAGGACGACGACGAAGATGGCGAGGCGTCGGAGGAGAGCGCGACCTCCGAGACGAAGCGGTCGGGCCCGACGGAACTGGCGAAGGCCACCGGTAAGGCCGGATTCTTCCTGTTCCTCTACCTCGAGGTCCTCGACGCGTCGTTCTCGTTCGACGGTGTCATCGGCGCCTTCGCGATCACCGCGGACCCGATCATCATCGCGCTCGGCCTGGGCTTCATCGGCGCCATGTTCGTGCGTTCGCTGACCGTGTTCCTCGTCCGCAAGGGCACCCTGTCGGAGTACGTGTACCTCGAGCACGGTGCGCACTGGGCGATCGGCGCACTGGCGGTCATCCTGCTGTACTCGATCGGGACACACGTCAACGAGATCATCACCGGCCTGGTGGGCGTGGTGCTGATCGGAGCGGCGTTCACCTCCAGCGTCCTGCGCAAGCGGCGCGAGGAGGCCGGCGACGACGAGGCGAAGCCGTCGGAGATCGACGCACCGGCCTGACCGTCCCGGAAACCGACCGAGGGGTCCCTACCGCTCCCTGAGGTGCGAGCGAAGCGAGCCTCGAAGGGTCGTGGTGAGACAACAATGTCATCTCACCAGGGCCTTCGAGGCTCGTCGCTAGCGCTCCTCACACCTCAGGCAGCGGGAGGGCGACCACCTTCTGGCAGCGGGAGGGCGACCACCCACAGGCAGCGGGAGGAAGCCGCCGCCTACTTGCGGCCGGCCTTCCAGTTCAGGCCCCAGCCGTAGGCTTCGTCGACCTTGGACTGCGAACCACGGATGTAGCGGACCTCGCGGTTGATGATGAGTTCGCCACCGCGCTTCTCCAGCAGGGCGATGGCGCAGGAGATGGCGCCCTGATCCGACTCGTCGAGCCGGACCTCGATCTGCGGGCCGTTGGCCGGGAACAGGGTGACAACACCGTTCGCGGCCGCCCAGTTGGGTGCGCCCTCGTAGATGTAGGCGAAGATCAGCACCCGGCGAATGCGGTGGGTCTGGGAGAGATCGATGTACATGTTCTCGCCGCCGACGGCCGAACCGGAGCGGTCGTCGCCGTCGAGGTAGATGATGGGCTGGCCGTCGTAAGGCGCCTGGAACGAATTTCCCAGCGCCTGCACGATGCCTCGGTCACCGTCGTTGAACTCCCAGAGACACGCCAGATCGAGATCGACGCCCGCCGACCGCTTGAACAGCCCACCCTTGGACCCGGAGGTCCAGTTGAGGTTGACCCGCATCTGCCCGGTCGTCGAACCCTGCTTGGTCAGCGACACGCTCGGCGCCGACTTGGTCAACGTGACCTTGGACAGCGACACGGGTGGTTGTTGCGGGGCCGGCGGCTGCTGATAGGGCTGTTGTTGATACGGCTGGGCCGGCGGCTGCTGATACGGCTGAGCGGGGGGAGGCGGCGGCGGTGGTGCCGGCTGCGCCTTCGGACGTTTGGTGTAGTCGATGCCCATGATTGCGATCCTTCGCGTATCGGTTGCTGAGTTATGTCAACGGTACTGATGTTTCGACGACGACTTCTCTGTTCGTCACTCCAATCTGGATGAATCGACCACAGCCCTCGCCTGTGGCCCGAAAGCTGTTGCGGTGTGCAGCGCTCCACGTTCGTCGCGCCGACAACTCGCGACCGCGACATGGCGCGCACCGGCGGGCAGCACAAAGCCACCGTCGATCTCGTACCGCGTGTTGGTGATCTTGGTTCCGCGGGCCTGCGGGTCGGCGGGGTCGGACGGCGGCTGGTCGGGCCGGATGACCACCATGGCCTCGGTGACCCCGACCGGCCAGTCGAAACGGAGTCGCCCGTCGACGACACCCAGCACCACGATGTCGGGACTCGAAGGTGCACTGCGTGATTCGGAAGCCTTCGCGACAGCGGACCCGCCGTCGGAGCGGGTCATCTCCGACGACAATCCACCGAGCAGCGCGACCACGCCGTAGGAGGGCGGCACCGCCCCGGGCGTCGCGCCACCGTCCTCGAGTTCGGTTGCCGATGTGCGACCCACGGTCTGCGACGATCCGTCGGCCCGCAGCCGGAGCACACGGTAGACCACGCCCGGCGTCGCCGACGGTTGCCACGTGATGTGGCAGGCCACGCCACCGAGCACCGTGACACGCACATCGGTCGCGGGTTCGACGCTGACCTGCGCGGTCATCCGCGCCAGTTCCGGGTGGTCGGCGCAGGCGCGCGCAGCAGCGGCGAGTACTGCCGGGCCGACTCCTCCGGCCTTCGACTGCGCGACAACGCTTTCCGCTGCAGCCACGGCACGCCGGGAGACCTCCAGCGCAGCACTCAGCTGGGGTCCGTGGACGTCGAGGGTGTCGATGTCCGACGCCGTGCGCGAAAGCTCATCCAGCGCCGCCAACGCTGCGACGTGACGGTCGGCTCCCGCATCGTCGAGTGCACGTCGCCAACGCGCCTTTGCATCGGCCAGCAGATTCTCGACTTCCTCTGTCACCGAACGGATCTGGCGGATCGCGTCAGAGTCGTCGCCCGCCAGGTCGAGTGCCTCGCGGCACAGCGTCCGGGCCGCCACCGGCTTGCCCTGACGCAGCATCGCGCGCGCCGAACGCAGCGGAGCCTCCCACTCCCTCGATCGACGCGCCGGTTCGGGCCCGACCGCCGGCCGGGCTTCGACCGTCGGCTTGGGTGCCGCGGCGCCGAAATCCGTGGCGATCTCGTCGACCATCGCTCGCGCACCGACCGGGCCGAGGCCCAACGAGAGCGCCTCCTGGACCAGAAACTCGCGATCATGTTCCAGCAGTTCGTCTTCTACGAGCACAGCAGCACGAATACGAGGCTCGAGATGGGATCGGACCCTGGTCATCACGGCTGCGGAATACGCGCGCGCCAAGCCGACATCACCGAGCAGGATCTCCCGTATGTGCACCAGCAGTTCGTCGACGACGGCACGCAACCGGCCGGCCGGTAGTTCGCGCGACCGTTCCCCCAATTGCGCTGTCCGTCTCCCGATCTCGTCCAGATCGGTGGCGTCGTCGAGGGTCAGGCGCAGCAACGACAGCAATGTCGGGGTGCGCTCGTCGACCTGCAGACGGTCGAATTCGCCCAGCAGCGTGGCAATCTGTTCCAGCCGTGCCGAGCTGAGTTCCGGCGTCGGGGCGGGTAGCGGCGTCGACGCCGACGAATCGTCGAGGATGCGGTAGCGCCGCAGACGTGTCGCGATCTCGGCCGGCGTCAGGCCACCCATCGCGCCGATGTCGTCGAGTCCCGACCGCTTCGACGCCGGAATGCCTCCGTGACGCTGCATCAGCCGCTCGATCGCGCTGTCCAGCAACTCGAATCGATCCGCATCTCGTTGGTCCCGGGTCGCCGTGACGGTGCGTGCCAGCGCGGACCGCCGGTTGGCGAAACGCAGTGACTCACTGCGTTGTTCGTGTTCGGCGACGAGCTGACCGACCAGGACACGGTACTTGGGATGGTCGCGTTGTTTCTGCCAGAACGCCCACACCTCGTCGATCCGGCGGCTGACCTCGGCATCGGTGAGTGATTCGGCTTCGTCGAGCGGAATGTCGTAGAGCTCAAAGGGATCGGAGGCATCGACACCACCGCGGCGATCGACCGCGGCGAGGACACGCTTACGATAGTCGTTGGCGACGAACGGCTGCACCGGTCTGCCTCACCGGTCCCGACGCCGCGACCGCTGCACCTGGTCGAGTTCGCGGTTGACCTCCGACTGCGACAGCGTCGCACCGGTTTTGGCGCTCAGGGTCAGTGGTATGTCGGCGTCGACGTGATGGGCCCGCACATGCAGCACCCCGTCGAATCCCATCTCGAAGGTCACCCGCACCTCGCTGCCCTCGTCGTAGCCGGGCGGAATGTCGGTGATGGTGCCCTCGATGAGCACTTTGGCATCTTCGGGACGGGGCGTCGCCTGCTGTCCGAGTTGCTCGAGGACGGTCAGATTGATCCGATCCTGATCTGCCCGAACGGTGCCGAAGGAACGGCCCACCCGGATCGGCAGGGTCTGGTTGCGGTGCACCAGCCAGGTCGCCTCGAGTCCACCCGACCGTCCACCCACAGCCAGGACACCGAAGCCACGCGACACCACCGTGTCGACGGAGATCTCCAGCATCCGGCGCACCCCGGCGACGGGCAGCCCGAACGCGTCGGCGACGCGGCGGCACGAGTCCTCCACGTCGGCTGGATTCGCCTCGAGCGCGCCGGAACCGTCGGTCAGCCTGCCCCGCGTGCGCAGATCGGCGGTCACGAGACGTTCGATTTCGAGTTTGTCACCGTAGATCGCGGCTCCCCGCGCGACAGCGAGGTCGGGGTCGGACAACTCCGGGGTGATGTTCAGTGCCTTGCCGATCGCGTTGGCCACCATCGGCATTCGCGACGACCCACCCACCAGCAGCACACGGTCGACGCGGTCGACCCCCCGCGCACGTGCCGCCTTGAGGCAGGATTGGGTGAGGTCGACGGTGCGCTGCAGCAGCCCGCCGGTCAGTTCCTCCAACTGTGCGCGCGTCAGCGTGATGACCGAGCGAGCACCATCGTGAGCAACCACGACGGACGTCGAATCCGATTCGGTCAGTTCGTGTTTCGCACGCTCGGCAGAAAGAACCAGACTCTGCGACCCGGCCGAGTCGTCGAGCGGGTCCTCGGTGTCGGGGTGTTCGGCGCAGAAGGTTCGCGACAGGTGCAGGGCAATGCGTTCGTCCCAGTCCGCGCCACCGAGTTGATGATCCCCGTCGACCGCCAGGACCGAGATCCGCCGATCGGCGAGTTCGATCACGGTCGCATCGAACGTGCCACCGCCGAGGTCGTAGACGAGAACCGTCTCGTCGGGCGTACGCCCGACAAGTCCGTCGGTCAAACGGCTGAATCCGTACGACAAGGCGGCCGCGATCGGTTCCGAGAGCACACCGGCGACGTCGATGCCCGCGTAGTTCCCCGCCTGAATCGTGGCGCGCCGCTCCTCGTCGCCGAAGTAGGCGGGCACGGTGATGACGGCGCGCTCCACCTTCTCCCCCGCGAACGCCGCATCAGAGACGAGCGACTTGAGGATGAGCGCCGAGATGGCCGGCGCCGACCACGTCTGACCGTGCGCGACGAACCGCCAATCGGGGTCGCCCATACGTCGTTTCACGAGCGCGCAGACGTTGTCGGGGTCGAGGCGGGCCTGGCGGCGCGCACCCTCACCGACGACGTGGTCGGTGGCCGAGGTCAACAGGACAACCGACGGGGTGGTGACCGAGCCGCTGAGTCCGGAGATGACCTCGGGCCTGCCGTCGGCGCCGATTGTGGCGATGCCGGAATTTGTCGTGCCCAAGTCGATTCCATAGACGCCCACGAGACGGATGCTAGCAGCGCATCGACGCTGCGGGCTCCTCGGTGCGAGGCCGGTAGGCTCGATGAATGACCGAATCGGCGGATCCATCGGCACCCGAATCCCTCGTGGCGGAAGTGGCCGCTTCCGAGCCCATCGACCGCCTCGCCGAGCAGGTATCCGACCTCGCCCGCGTCGTGACGCGGCAGTCACTCACGCTCGACCGTCTGGTCGCGTCGGACAAGGCGCGCTCGGGCGGGCAAGCCGCCGACAGGCCGCTGCTCGTCGACCTGTTCGCGCTGTACACGGACGCCGATGTGTGTGCACGATCGGCGGAGTCCGAGCGCGAGGCCGCCGCTTTCACGGCATTGCGTGACGGTCTGGAGCGACTCATCGTCGGTCGCGACGGAGCCGTCATAAACCCGTGCGCCGGAGACGAGTTCGACGTCGCCGTGATGGAGGCGGCGGACACACTATCGGCGGACGATGCATCTGCGACCAAAGGCCGAGTGGCCGAGATGATCCGACCCGGACTCGTGGTCGCCGGACGCTCGGTGCGGCCGGCGATGGTGACTGTGTACGTGTAGCCACGGCTCGCCCTCTACTGCCCACCCGCTGCCTGAGGTGCGAGGAGCGCAAGCCGCCGGGCTGAGGAGCCCCATGCGAGGTACGAGCATGGAGCGTCTCGAAGTCGACGAGCCTCGAAGGCCGTGGCGACGTCAACTCACCAGCCCTTCGATCCCTCGGCTAACGCCTCGGGCACCTCAGGGAGCGGTAGGGGCACCCACCCAGGCAGGCAGCGGATGAGAGCGTGTGGGACACCCACCTCAGCTCAGGGAGCGGAAAGGGCAACGGCTGGATCTGGGAGCAGCTCGCTACCTACTGATGCTGCCCGAGTTGCGCGGTGATCTCCTGGTTGATCTGCTGCAGACCGGGTGCCGAGAGGCCCGGGAGCTGACCGCGGATCGTCTGCACAATTGACTTGTCGTTGCGCACCTTCTCGCTCGATTGCACGAGAACCGTTCCGGCGCCGACGAAGTCGAATTGACGCTCTTCGCCGGAGTTGATCCCGAATCGGGCGCCGGCGGCCGCGATGAAGCTGTTGATCCATGCCTGGTCGAAGTGGTGGCTCGGCGAAGGACAGTCGGCCCACCCGACCAGCGCTTCCGGATCGACACGCACCGGCGGCTCCACGAACATGACCGGTCCGCTCGACGAGGCGAGGAACTTCCCGGTCCCGATGAGGGTGAGGAAGCCCGGCACGATCGACTGGTTGAGGGTCAGATTCGGTTGGAAGGCAAGAAGGTTCGACGCCCGGATGGTGAGGTTGCCGTCCTCGAGGTCGTAGGAGTTGATGTCGTATCCGCGGTCGCCGATGATCAGCTTTCCGTGACCTTCGGCCACCACGTAGTCCCCGAGATATAGTGGCGCAGAGAACTGTTGGGCCACCATCTGCAGCATCTGACCTTGCATGCCGTGCGTGAGTGACGTGAAGTTCATCTGGCCGTAGTAGGCGATCATCGCACCTTTGGACAGGAACCAGGGGGCGTTGAGGTCGATCGCGAAACTGTAGTTGTTGCCGGGGACGTTGTCGTCCGACGGCAAGTTCATCGGATTCCAGACAGTGTTGAGCTCGCTCACAGCTTCTCCTCCGAGGCCTGCACGAAGACCACTCCATGGCCGGTGCACTCCAATTGCATTGCCTCACCACCGGTTCGGCCGACGTTGCGCCAGCTGACCATCGACTTCAGGTTGGTGTTGATCTGCCCCGCCGACGCGACAAAGGCCTGCGGGTCGACGATGACCGGCTTGTCCGGCGTGACCTGAAGATCGAAGACCCCGCCATGTCCGAGAATCACCGCCGAGCCGCCACCGGAGAGTTGGGTGGTGAACATGCCTTGGCCGGTGACCACACCGGCCGCGGCCGAACGCAGCGAGCCGAGCAGGCCGCCGCCCCCGCCTCCACCGCCGCCGCCCGAGGAGGCGACCGACACCACCGATGCCTGCATGTTGGCGGCGTAGACGAGGAGACGTGATGCCTCTACGCGCATCATTCCGCCGACCGCCCCGACGTCGACGATCTGCACTTCGATGCCACGGAAGCCGTAGTGCACCTTGCCATTTCCCTGCGCGATCATCGTCGACTCGTGTTCGCCGGCCAGCGCGCGGCCGGCCATCGCCCCAAACCCTCCGCCAAATCCGCCGCCCCCGGCGCCGGCGATCTGGTGAGGCTGGAACAGGACGTTTCCGGTGTAGTAGAGCATGGCGCCCTTGCGGGCGACCACCGGTCCGGTCTGGCCGATGTCGACCGAGACGACCTTGCTGTTGACCTTGGTGAACACTGCTACTCCTACCGCTCCGCGGGCTGGATGGAGACGACGCCGGTACCGTCCCAGCGCAGCGAGAACGCCTCGCCGGCGTCCTGCCCGATGACGGTGCGCCACGAGACGTCGGTGACGAAGGACTGGTTGAGGTTGCCGCGCGCACAGACGAACGCGTCTGGGTCGACCACGAGCGGGTACTGGGGCGACACCTCGAGGTGGATCAGCGGGCCGCCCCGCGACAGCAGTGCGATCTGGCCGTGTCCGGTCACCGTCGTGGTGAACAGACCCTGCCCCGACGATGCGCCGCGCAGGCCGGCGAAGGTGATGTTGGTGTTGAGGTTGCCGTTCAGCACCATCAGCTGTTCGGATTCGACCTGCAGGGTGTCACCCGTCATCTCGATGATGGTGGCCTCGGCCGCGTCGTGCGCGAAGTACACGACGCCGTGCCCGGCACACTCCATCAACGACAGCGCCTCGCCGGTCGCGCGCTGCTTGAGACCGGCCATCACACCGGCCCCGCCGCCGAAGCCGGCGGACTTGAAATTGACCTGACCTTCGTAGGCCACCATCGAACCACTCAGCGCTCGCACGGCGGTGTTGTTGAGCCTGGCCTCGATGACCCTCTTGGAGCGTTGGACTAGCTGCACGTCACCTCTACCTCGATCCTCCCGGTCGACGCGACCGACCTCGTCGGCACGCGGGCGCATCGACGGTGGTCGGCGCCTGGGTGTCGGGTTGAAAGTTACTCGATAGCATCGGCTCGTGCCCAGAAACTTTGCCCGCCGCTGGTTTGGCGGAGGTAGCCGCCCTGCGGTGGACTCCAGCGGGTACATCGAACAGATGACCTCGGAGTTTCTGGCGTCCGATCGGATCGTCGGGGAGATCGACACCGCGGTGTCGGCGGCCGCCGAACTCGACCCCCGATCGTCGGTGCGCGGACAGTGGGTCGCGATCCGCGAGCGGCACTCGGCCATCACCGCCGAGTACCTGCGTCTGACGGGCAACGCGGACGATCGATTCCGCCCGCAGCCGTCGGAGGTGGCGGCCTGCACCGACGCGCTCCGACGCATCAACGAGGAGATGACCCGTTTCGGGCTCGACCATGACGCCGAACTGACGCGCTCCCGCGGTGCCCTTCGGCAAGACGCGGTGTTGCAGCAGGACGCGCGGGTGGCCACGACCCGCGCCGTGAACGCGCTCGAACACACCGATCCCCGACTGGCCCGACTGACGTCGGTCGTGCGAGTCACCGACGACCTGGCGGCCGCGGATGCCGCCTTCGCCCAGGCGTCGGGGCTGGCCGGGCGACGACAGGCCGCGCGTGCGGTGATCGCCGCGGCGGCCCGGGTCGAGCAGGTCCTCGGCGAGGCCGCCGGCTACGCCGATCGCGCGCAAGTCGTCATTCGATCGGTGGAGACCTTGCGCAGCGCGATTTCGACGCGCCGCGAACAGGTGCAGCCGACGCTCTCGACCTTGCGTCGCGAGTTCAGTGCCGAGTGCTCGACCGACCTCGAAGGAAATGACGCGACCATCACCGCCGCGCTGGGTCACGCGGACAACGCCCTGGCCACAGCCCGCGGCCACCTCATCGACGCCCCCGATCTGGCCGTCTCCGAAGCCGAAGCCGCCCGGGAACAATTGTCCTTGGCCGACGATGCGGTCGATGCCGTCCTCGACCGCCTGCGCCTGCTGCGCGGCGTGCGCGACGATCCGTCCGCGGTTCGACGCCGGGTAAGCTTTAGGCTACGAGATGCCCAACAGTTCGCAATCAACCACGGCCTGGTTGACGAATGGGGTTCGGTGCTCGATGCTCAGGCCGACCGGATCGAACGAGCCGGCGGGGCGCTCGAACGAATCCATCCCGACTACTGGGCCTACCTCACCCAGTTGGAGGCCGTCGACCGACGGATTTCGGAGATCGTCGACCGAATGAGAGGACAGGTGGCAGCACGATGACCACCACCGCGGCCGCGGGTGGCGCGGCCGGGGTCGCCGGTGTCGGGGTGCAGCACTTCCGCCACATCGATGCGACCGTCGCCGACACATTGTTCTGCGTGCATCCCGAACGCATCCCGCTCGACGCGCCCCGCACCCGGCTCGCCCTCGCCCTCGGCGCGACCCTCTATGTCCCGGGTACCCGGCCGGGACTGGCGGACACCATAACTCGACGCCATGCCGAAGGCGTGACGTCGATGGTGATCGACCTCGAGGATGCCGTCGCCGACGACGACGAACGGATCGCCATCGAGTCTGCGGTGGATGCGTTGCGGACCCTCGCCGATACGCCGGTGTCCTCGATGCTGCTGTTCGTCCGCACTCGTCGGGTTGAGCAGATCCGTTCCATCACAACGGCATTGGGATCGTGTGCGGCTCTGAACGGCTTCGTCTTGCCCAAGTTCGGGACGTCGACCGGGCGCGGCGACCTCGCGGCCGTCCGCGACGCCTCGGTGGCGACCGGATCACGCTTGTTCGCGATGCCCGTCCTCGAGTCGCCCGCACTCGTCCACCGGGAGACGCGTGACGATCAGCTCACCGATATCGCGGCCCTCCTCGACGAGTTCCGCGAACATGTTCTCGCCGTGCGGATCGGCGCCACCGACATCTGCGGGTTGTTCGGCATCCGACGCGACCGGGACCTCACCATCTACGACGTCCGCGTCGCCGCCGACCTCATCGCCGCCGTTGTCAACCGGTTGGGTCGCCGCGACGCGACCGGCCACATCGTGACCGGTCCGGTCTGGGAGTACTTCGCCGACCACGAACGTCTCTTTCGTCCGACGTTGCGCCAGACCCCCTTTCGCGAACACGACGCGGTGATGTTCCGGCAGCAACTGGTCAGCCGCGACATCGACGGCCTGCTGCGCGAGATCGCGCTCGACCGCGCGAACGGCATCCACGGCAAGACCGTCATCCATCCCGCACACGTGGCCCCCGTGCACGCCTTGTCGGCGGTCACCCACGAGGAGTATCAGGATGCCGTCGACATCCTCGCGCAGGAGACCGGCGGGGTACGTGCGTCGTCGTATCACAACAAGATGAATGAGATGAAGCCGCACCGCAATTGGGCGCACCTCGTGATGGATCGGGCCGCCGTGTTCGGGGTGACCCGGCAGGGTGTCGACTTCGTCGATCTGCTGACGGCGCTGGTGCCGGAATGACACAAACCGTTCCTTCCTGGGTGACAGGTACTTTCGGTGCCGAAGTGATCGGGACGCCGGATGCCGCCCAGGGGTATTCGGTCAACGAACTCGTGGTGCTGGGATTGCGGCGCAACCGGCGACGTGCGCATCTGCTGGTCTCGACGGTGCTGGGCAAGCACATCCCGATCGGCCCGAGCGTGGTGCGCCACGCTGCCGACGATCTCGGTGACGTTGTGCTCAGTGTCCTCGGGCCGGATCTCGCGCGGTCCGCCACGGTGGTCGGATTCGCCGAGACGGCAACGGGTTTGGGTCATTGCGTGGCTGAGCGAATTTCTGCTGCCACCTACCTGCATTCGACGCGGCGGTCGCGCCCCGGGGCGCAGGTGCACGGGACATTCGAGGAGGGCCACTCCCACGCCACCACACACCTGTTGCAACCGAGTTCGCCGGATCTGATCGCCGGTCCTGGGCCGCTGGTCCTCGTCGACGACGAGATCTCCACCGGTAAGACGGCGATCGAGGCCATCGCTGCGCTGCATCGTTTCGCGCCACGATCGCACTATGTGGTCGCCGCGCTGGTGGACATGCGCGACGCCGATCATGTAGCGGCCGCCGATCGTGCCGCGACCGAGCTCAGCGTGCGCATCGAGTTCGTGTCCCTGGCGACGGGCCGGGTCACGTTGCCGGACAACCTGATCGACGAGGTCTGTAACTTGCCACCGGCGAGACTCAATCCGGTGTCGCCGACGCGCGGTACTGTGACAGAGACGCATGCCGAGTGGCCGGACGACGTTCCCGACGGTGGACGGCACGGCTACCTCGCCACCGACGCCACCGCGTTTCATCGCGCCGCCGACGACGTGGCGGCTGCGGTCCGCGAGAGACTCGACCCGAGCACACCGCTCGTCGTGATCGGCCACGAAGAGTTCATGTACCTGCCGCTGTGCATCGCCGAACGCCTCGAGAGCGCGGGCCTCGACGTTCGGTACCAGACCACCACGCGTTCGCCGGCGCATGTCCGCGACGTCGACGGCTATCCACTGCGACGTGGATTCGAGTTCGCCGCACCGGAATTCGACCCGGATGCGCGGCGCTACGTGTACAACGTCAGCGCCTCGCCCGCGCAAGTACTGTTTGTCGCCGATACCCCGGCGGATTCTGCGGAGCTACGCGAGCCCGGCGGCCTGCTCGATGTGCTCACCACCGCCGGGCACGATGTGATGGTGCTGGTGGTGCCCGAGACCGTACAGTCCGTGATCGCCAAAGCACGAGGTGCCCGATGACCGGAACGACAACCACTCGGACATCGGGACTGCGCGGCCCCGACTTCGGCTCTTACCGGCCCGACGAGGTGACCTGGCTGCTCAAGGACTTGTCGGACATCGCCCTCGAGGGCGCTATCGAGGAGCGTGAGCGGCGAATCCAGTCCGGTGCCGCCCATTACGCCGAATCGCTACCCATCGAGTATCAACCGGGCGAGGAGTATCAGCGGCTTTTCCACACGACCCTGGCGGCGTCGGCTCAGCGCCTTGCCGAGGCCGTCGGTGTGGTGGCGGAACTGATTCTGGCCGAGCGTCATTCACGTCCGACGCTGGTCTCACTGGCTCGGGCCGGCACTCCCGTCGGCGTGCTGATCCGACGCTGGATCGAATTCGCCCATGGTATTTCCTCGCCGCACTACGCGGTGTCGATCGTCCGTGGTCGCGGGATCGACACCAATGCCCTGCGGCACATCGTTTCCGACCATGATCCGGAGTCGGTGGCGTTCATCGACGGATGGACCGGCAAGGGTGCCATCCAGCGTGAACTCACCGTCGCCCTGCGGGAATTCGAGCAGGCCGGCGGTCCCGCGCTCAACGACGAGCTGGCGGTACTCGCCGACACCGGACACTGCACTGCGACCTACGGCACCCGCGACGACTTCCTGATTGCGTCGGCCTGCCTGAATTCGACGGTCTCGGGCCTTGTTTCGCGCACGGTGCTCAATCGCGACCACATCGGTCCCGACGACTACCACGGCGCCAAGTTCTATCGCGAACTCGCCCCGTTCGACGTCTCCGGCGTCCTCCTCGACACCATCAGTGCGCAGTTCTCGGCGGTCGCGCAGCGAGTGCCTGAGCGCGTACAAGAGATCGTCGCATCGGATCGGACGCCAACCTGGGCGGGTTGGCATGCGGTGGAACAGATCCAGGAGTCGTACGGCTTGTCGTCGATCAACTTCGTCAAGCCGGGCATCGGGGAGACCACCCGAGTTCTGTTGCGTCGCATCCCATGGCGTGTGCTGGTGAGCGATGCCGAGCAGCCCGATCATGCGCACATCCGTCTGCTCGCAGCCGAACGCGGGGTCCCGATCGAGGTCGTCGACGGTCTGGCCTACTCGTGCGTCGGCATCATCAAGGAGGGCGCGTGATCGCCGGGCCGGCACGGGTTCTCGTCGCGACAGACCTCGACCGAACGATGATCTACTCACGGTCGGCGATGGGTGACGAACAGTTCGCGACGCTGGCGCCCCAGTGTGTGGAGATCTACCAGGACGCGCCGATCTCCTACATGACGGCTCACAGCCAAGAGCTGTTGGCCCACCTTGCTGCCACCGTGCCGGTGGTGCCGGTCACCACCCGAACCCAGGCCCAGTTCGATCGAGTCACGCTGCCGGGCAGTCCTTTTCCGTACGCGGTGGTCTCCAACGGCGGCCGGATCCTGGTCGACGGCACCGACGACGCCACGTGGCGCGCCAGTATCGATCACGCAGTGCGTTCCACCGCAGCCGATCTCGACACCGTGGTCACCGAACTGAGAAGGCGCACCGACGACTCGTGGGTGAAGTCCCTGCGCATCGCCGACGACCTGTTCTGCTACCTGGTGGTCGACCTCGCATCCCAGCCCGCCGACTTCCTGGCGGACTGGACGCAGTGGTGCGGCCGTCACGGCTGGACCGTGTCGCAACAGGGCCGCAAGATCTATGCGACACCCGGGTGCGTGACCAAATCGTCAGCCATCGGCGAAGTACGGCGCCGTCTCGTCGACTCCGACCGCATCACCGCCGACGCCCCGCTCATCTCGGCCGGCGACGGCTGGCTCGACGCCGACCTTCTCGAAGCCTCCGACGCCGCCATCCGCCCTCGTCATGGTGAGCTGGAGAATCTCGGGTGGAACCGCGACCACGTCGCCGTGACCAGGGACTCGGGAGCGCTTGCCGGCGAAGAGATCCTGACCTGGTTCGGCGACTATGTACGCTCGGCCACCGAGGCCGGCGACCGCGACATCAATCAGGACGCCGTCAATGAGTTGGAGGCCACCCCATGACCGCTCTGAGCAAGGGGCAGAACGCGCCTCTGCCCACCGCCGACCTGACGATCACGGTCGACGTGGGAGCCGCCGCGGATCTTTCGGCCCTGCTGGTCACCGACCGCGGCCTGGTGCGCTCCGACGCCGACTTCGTCTTCTACAACCAGCCCGTTGGCCCCGGGGTGAGACTCGAGACCGCGTCGGGCCGGCCTCGCCTGGTCATCGCCACCGGCGCGATCCCCGCCGACATCGATGCCGTCCGCGCGGTCGTCACCCTCGACGACCCGTCGTCGAATTTCGGGCGCAGCGCTCCGCCGGTCGCGCGGGTTGGCGACGCGTCTGGCCGGGAGCACTACGACTTCGTGATCGGCGGTCTGACAACGGAATCCGTGGTCATCACCGTCGAACTCTATCGTCGTGGGAGTGACTGGAAGGTTCGTGCGGTCGGGCAGGGCTATGCCGGAGGGTTCGCCGATCTCGTCCGCGACCACGGCGTCAGCGTCGACGATCAGCCCGCTGCCCCGACACCGCCACCCGCACCGCCCGCGTACACACCACCACAGCCGCCGCCCCCGGCACCCGAGATAAATCTGACCAAGTCGCGTCCGGTCAACCTGTCCAAGGGCCAGAAGGTGACGCTGCGCAAGGACGGCGGAGTTGCCCTGACCGCCATCCGCATGGGTCTCGGCTGGGATCCCGTGCCGCCGCCGGGTGGCCTCCGCAAGCGGGGCAGTGCGATCGACCTTGACGCGTCCGTGCTGATGTTCTCGGCGGGCCGGTGCGTCGACACCGTGTACTACGGACGGCTGAACTCGAAAGACAAGTCGATCCACCACTCCGGCGACAACCTGACCGGCGAGGGTGAAGGCGACGACGAGGTGATCAGCGTGTCACTGCCCGCGGTGGCACCGTCGGTGGACAATCTGGTCTTCATCGTCACCTCCTATCGCGGACAGACCTTCGAGGAGGTCCAGAACGCGTACTGCCGCCTCATCGACGACACCAACAACGCGGAACTGGCCCGCTTCACCCTCGCCGGTGGTATGCCGTTCACCGGTGTGGTGATGGCGGTGATCAATCGTGAAGGCCCGCAATGGAAGCTGCGCGCGATCGGTGACGGGTTCCAAGCCCGGACACCGAAGAAGGCCGAGAAGCTGGTCGACCGCTACCTCGCCTGATCGGGCAACTATCTCAGTTCGCCGAGCACATCCGCGTGGCCGTGCCGTCGGCACCAGCTCACGATGTAGCGGGCGTGCAGACCGCACCACCGGTAGACGGCTGCCTGAGTCATGGGCAGCCGGTCGTCGTGCTCACCTCGACGTTCGATGATCGGCCCGAGGTAATGGCTGGTGACCTTGTTGGCGGTGTTGGGCGACACCTTCGCGGCCCGCGCCAGTGAGACGTTGTCCGACGACGCCCCGGACGCGATGGCCCCTGCGAGCCGTCCCGCGGTGTGGCCACGCTGCCCCACGAAGAGCTCATAGAGCGGCATCCGGCGCCGGTCCGTGGCCGGCTCGAAGGGCAGACGTTGCCCGTAGGCCACGGTCCGGATCGATTCCATCAGTGCCTGGAGGCCGTCGGACTTGGCGACCACGCCGAGCACCTCGGGACGCAGTCTCGCCTCGTCCAGATGGTCCTGCTCCATTCCATATCCCTGCGTGGCGAGCAGCACGGGTGCCAGGCGGTCGTGCTTGGTGAGCGCATCGATGACGTCGAGACCGTCGAAGGTCCATTCCGTCTCGGGGCTGTTCCAGATCAGGTCGGCCACCACGACGTCGAAACGAACCTGCCCGGCCACCGCACGCGTGAACTCATCTTCGTCGGTGGCCACCACCACGGTCACGTCATCAAAGGCTTGCAACGGCGGTTCGACGACATGCCCGAGCGGCGACGCGATCAGCATCCGCAGTCCTCTCAGCACGTGCGTAATCTTGCCGGATCGTCGGCAATCATGCGACATCACGCATCGCGGGTTGTCATTCATGCGAAGCAACACCCGGATATGTCCGAATCGGGTCGCAAACTCTGCTGACTTGCGCGATCCGTTCAATCAGGGTTGAGCATGGATGCCCGATCTCGTCAGGAGGACCGCATGACGTCCACGATGCCCGCCCCGGGAATCCCGGTCGCGCCGGTCCAACCCACCGTTGCGGTAGTCGGTGTGGAGAGCATCGCCACCGCGGCACTCGTCGCGCTGGTCGAGCGGTCCGGCCTTCGTGCTGTTCACGTGCCACCCACCAGCGACGACGTCGTTGTCGCCCACGGAATCATCGCTCGTGAACCCAACGACCTGCGCCAGGCGCGCATCGGCGACTGCGGACATCCCATTCCCACCGTCTTCCTGTCCACGCCCGACCGGATAGGGAGGATCACCGCATATGGCGGCGGTCCCAGCGTGAGAGTGATCCCGGCCGAAGGACCCGAGTCGCTTGCGTACCTCGAGCGGTTTCTCACCGAGATCGCCGAGCGCGCCCCGCGTCCGGCTCGAGTCCATGTCACTCCCCGCGAGTGTGAGATTCTGCACACCTACACCCTGGGTGCCACACTTCGGCAGACATCGCGTTTGCATCGCATCGCCGAGAGCACAGTGCGCGAACACTATCGTCGCGTCGCACGGCGCTATGAGGACGCAGGACGTCCGGTGGGCAACAAGGCCCAGATGCTGCTGCAGCTCGTGGCCGACGGGTGGATCGATTCCGCTGCGATGCGCGAATCTGCCTGACGTTCTGCGGCCACCCAGCAGCTTTCGAAAGATGAACAAGCCACCGGGCGGCATGTGCCGTCGGTGAATAATGGACATCATGCGGTCGCGCGGGAAGATCATCGATGCCACCCTCGAACTGGTGCAGACGTCGGGTTTTGACGGCGTCACCATCGCGGCCGTCGCCGAATCTGCCGGAGTGTCGCGACAGACCGTGTACTCGATCTTCGGAACGCGGGAGGACCTGGTTTCGCAGTCGGTGGCCCATCTGACGCTGATGGCGATGGAAGACATCCAGGCGCATGCCGCGGCGACCGACAACCCCACCGACTTCCTCATCGAACTGGTGATGGCCGGACGGCATTTTGCGCGAACCACGCCGGTTCTGAAGGCGATGTTCCAGGCCGACCAAGGCAATCCGCTCTTCGACGAGGGGGTGATCCGACGCGCCAAACCCGTTGGGTTGCAGTTCCTGTCACCACTGAAGGGCCAAGTCCGCGACATCGAGGACCTGGCCGAACTCATGGTCCACCTCAGCCTGTCGGTGGTTCTGTTCGACGACCGGCCCGACAAGGAACTGCGCCAGTTCCTGCGCCGCTGGCTCGACCCCATGGTCGCGAGCATCCGGATCGACGCGCCTACTCCCTGAGGCCCGCGCACCTCCGCAAACCGCCTTGGCGGGTGGTGCGACAGGACACAAAGGTGAGGATTCCCTCCATTAGTTGACACATTTGGCCACCTATGTCTAGTTTTGGGTCTCGTTCGGGGAGATCCACTTCACTCACTGGGGGCCATGGTGTCTGCTGACACGCGCATTTCTCGTCGTACCTTCCTTGCCGGCACCGGAGCCGTGGTGGCCGGTGCGGCCGTAAGCAGCGCCATCGGTGGCGCTCCGACCGCATCCGCTCAACCGGCCAAGCGCGTGCGGACGGTGCGCGAGGATCACCGCGTCGTCGTCATCGGGTCCGGTTTCGGCGGCGGCGTCGCAGCTCTGCGGCTCGCCCAGGCGGGCGTTCGGGTGCTCGTCCTCGAGCGGGGACGCTGGTGGCGGACCGGACCCAACGCCAACACCTTCCCCAACCCGACCAACCCCGACAAGCGAATCCTCTGGTACAACTCGGCGTCGCAGATCTTCGGTCGGCCGATCTCGGTGGAACCCTATGTAGGACTTCTCGAAACGGTGGTCGGCGACAACATGACCGCGGTCTGCGCGGCAGGCGTGGGCGGCGGCTCACTGGTCTACCAGGGTATGACCCTGCAGCCCGATCGGGCTGTCTTCGAAGCCCACTTCCCCAACGCTCTCGACTGGCCGACGATGAATCGGGTGCACTACCCGCGCGTCGCCCGGATGCTGCACCTCGCGACCGCCCCGGACGCACTGGTCAATTCGCCGAACTACCGTGCCGCACGGCATTTCGCCGATCGCGTCCGCCATCTCGGCCTGCCGCTGTCGAAGATCCCGATGCCGATCGACTGGAACTACGCACTCGCCGAGTTGCAGGGCAAGATGCGGGCGTCGTACACCACCGGCGACGGACAACTCGGCGTGAACAACGGCGGCAAGTTCAGCGTCGACAAGACCTACATCGCGGCCGCACAGGCCACCGGCAACGCAACCATCCGGACCCAGAGCAACGTCACCGAGATCTTCCGTAACCCCAACGGACAGTGGGTGATCCACGTCGACAAGCTCGACGATTCCGGGCGGGCAATCGAGAAGCAGATCCTCACGACGCCCACGCTCATCATGGGTGCGGGCAGCGTCAACACCACCCGACTATTGATGCGCGCCGAGAAGCTCGGACACATCCCCGACCTCCCCGACGGCCTCGGCCAGGGATGGGGCACCAACGCCGACCGCATCTACATGTGGACCGATCCAGACGCCGATTTCGGCGCCAAGCAGGGCGGACCGGTGGTCTACGGCAGCAAGAACTGGCGGGACCCGGAGTCGGCGTTCACCGTCATCCAGGCGTCGATGCCGCCCAATCCCATCGGACCGAAGACCACCATGCTCGTCGGCTACGGCGCCAGCCGGGTGCGCGGACACTTCCGCTACGACGGCCGCAGCGATCAGGCCCGACTGTGGTGGCCGGCCACCGGCGACGAGTCGATCCAGAACCGGCACATCGGCCCGACCGTCAAACGCATCGCCGGCCCTCGGTCCGTCCTCACCGACACCAACGGGATCGTCAACTCCACCTGGCACCCGCTGGGCGGGGCATGCATGGGCACCGTGTGTGACCTGGACGGCCGCGTCCGCGGGCAGCGCGGACTGTACGTCGTCGACGGTGCGTTGATGCCCGGAAACTCGGCGGCCTGCAATCCGTCGATGACGATCGCCGCGGTCGCCGAACGCGCCCTCGATCACATCGTCGCCAAGGACGTGGGCACGCTCATCTGACCGGCATGACACAGTAAGTGGGTGCTGCTGCTCGGAACCCTGCTGCCCAACGCCCCGGATCTGCCCGACGCCGTCGTGATCGGCGACGATCGACTCTCGCGGGAAGACCTCGTCGGCGCGGCGACGGCGGTCGCCGAACGCATCCGTGGTGCACACACCCTTGCCGTCCTGGCCCGGCCGAGCATCGACACAGTGCTCGCAGTGGTCGGCGGGTTGATCGCAGGCGTCGCGGTGGTCCCGGTGCCACCGGATTCGGGTGCGAAAGAACTCGAGCACATCCTCGCCGACTCGGGGGCGCAGGCGTGGCTCGGTCCCGCACCCGACGAGCCGATGCTGCCCGCGATCCCGGTGCGGCGCTATGCGCGGTCGTGGCATTCACACCCGGAGCCCGCACCGGACTCGACGGCCCTGATCCTCTACACCTCGGGCACCACCGGGCTGCCCAAGGGAGTTCCGATCACGCGACGGGCGATCGCAGCGGGTCTCGACGCACTGGCCGACGCCTGGGCCTGGACCTCGAGAGATACCCTGGCACATGGTCTTCCGCTGTTTCATGTGCACGGTTTGATACTGGGTGTTCTGGGCCCGTTGCGACGAGGCGGTGCACTGATCCACACCGTCAAACCCACGCCCGCCGGCTACGCGGCGGCGGCCGAGGCGGGAGCGTCGATGTTCTTCGGCGTCCCCACGGTGTGGCATCGCATGGCATCCGATCCTGCTGCCGCACAAGCATTGTCATCGGCGCGACTGCTCGTGTCCGGCAGTGCGCCGCTTCCCGTGCCGGTGTTCGAGCAGATCCGTACGCACACCGGCCACGAGATCGTCGAACGCTACGGGATGACCGAGACTCTCATCACCGTCAGTACCCGGGCCGACGGCGAGCGTCGTCCCGGCTGGGTCGGGCTACCGGTGGCAGGCGTCGAAACCCGCTTGCGCGAGGCCGATTCCGACGTTCCGCACGACGGGGAGAGTGTCGGGGATCTACACGTTCGGGGCACGATGCTGTCGTCGGGCTACCTCAACCGACCCGACGCCACCGCCGAATCGTGGGTCGGCGACGGCTGGTTCGCCACCGGCGACGTCGCGGTGATCGGCTCGGATGGCATGCACCGCATCGTCGGCCGACGCGCCACGGACCTCATCAAGTCGGGCGGCTACCGCATCGGCGCGGGTGAGATCGAGACCGTCTTGATGGCGCATTCCGCCGTCCATGAGGTCGCTGTGGTCGGAGTACCCGACGACGATCTGGGTCAGCGCATCGTCGCGTATGTGGTCGGCGACGCCGTGGAGGACCAGGTCCTCATCGAGCTCGTGGCCAATGAACTGTCACATCATAAGCGGCCCAGAGAGATTCGCTTCGTGGAGAGCCTTCCGCGCAACGCGATGGGCAAGGTGCAGAAGAAGCTCCTGGGCTGAGCTCGCAGGTCCGTGACCTTGGACTCATGACGTCGCGGGTCGAGTTGGAGCATGCTGAAGACATGCAGGCGACGGCTCGCACCGAGACCCGCCCGCCGCGGACGCCGACGCGGCGTCGGCCGTGGCAATGCTGGATGCTGGCCGTCATCGAACTCTTGATCGCCGCGCAGGCAACGTACGGCGGACTCTCGCTCATCGCCGACACATGGCAGATGAATCGAGACTGGCTGGAGCGCACACCGTTTGACAGCTGGGTGGGTCCCGGATGGATGCTCATCGCGCTCATCGCGGTTCCACACCTGGCGGCTGCCATTGCCGCACTCGTACCGAGTTCGCCACGCCTCGGCGTCCTCGGCGGAGTGCTCGCGGGTGCGACCTTGCTGCTCTGGATCGTCGTGCAGATCGCAACGCTGCAGGTGTTCTTCTTCCTGCAGCCGGTCATCGCTGTTGTCGGCGTGCTCGAGATCGGCCTGGCATCGTGGTGGCGAAGTGACCACCCTGAAATGTGTCCCCGATTTCCACCCTGGCCAGGGCCGTCGTTGACATATCGTCAGCGCCGACCTCGACGAGGGCGGAATTCGGTGACAGATTTCAGGCCGAACGCTTCCGGTGGTACCCATTCCGCAGAGCCGCCTGGATATCGGCATAGGTGCTGTTCCACCGCAGAAACACCTGGTTGTACGTGACCCGCATGGGAATGTAGCCGCGGGCGACCAGCTTTCGGTCACGAGTCCGGTCGGCCTCGTAGTTCTCCTCGCCGGTGTGATGCGCCTTGCTGTCGAACTCGATCGCGAGCCGATCTCCCACCAGCAGATCAATATGTCCGACGCCGGGCACCTCGTGCTGAACCTCCACCTTCACCCCTCTGGACTTCAGGCGGAGGCGACCCGCGGTCTCAGTGCCCGACGCCGCTCCCTCGTCACACTTTCCGATCGAGCGTCGAATCTTCTCCGGCGCCAAGCGAAACGCGTGCTCGAGCTCTTTGACAGTCACCTCGCCGAGGTTGAGCGCCGAGTCGCAGAGTATGACGAATCCCTCCTCGTCGAAACACCGCGCACCGTACTGAAGCGACGTCAATACGTCGTCGACGGCGACCAAGGCGGGCGACGGTCGCCCGTAGCGGCGACAGCGGTCATGAGATTGCCTCCGCTCGTGCCGGGTCACCCGGTTGTGCAGCTCCTTCGAGTGGTCAGGCACCCAGAGTCCGCAGCGCCGCAGCGCCGATGCGCACGTCACGACACCGCGATCCCGCACTGCGGCAACGACTCCGGGATCAGCGTCGCGAACCGCGTACCATCCGTGGCGCAAAGGGCTGAGCATCCCGTCGAACTTCGCCTGACGTATGTCCTCGGTGCTGTGGCCGCACGCGAGCAGTTGGTGCGTGGCCAGCACGCCCCCGTAGGCCTTGGCCAGGTCGTCGAAGTCCATGAACGCGAGTGTGCACGGCCATCGTGCCTGCATTGCCGCTCACGATGCACCTGTGGAGAACCACCACCGCCTGTGTAAGGTTTGGGACGCACATGCACGTAGTGTGCCGATCGGGTGCCCACAGTCGGTCTGCGCGTCGGCCGCTGAAAACCGCCCCAGAAACCTGCCGCCGATATCCGCCCTCACCACGTACGTCATCGACAGTGCGTAAACAGGGGAGCTGACGAGGGCGGGAATCTGGGGCGGATTCCAGAGTCACGCGGCTCCCGGGGTGAGTAGGTCGAGGCAACCTGCGGTGACCGCGCGATCACGGAACTGATCCGGGGTGCCGCCGATGGCAGCGGTTGCGCGCGCATGCCGGAAGTACAAGTGCGCGTCGTGCTCCCACGTGAAGCCAATCCCGCCGGAGACCTGGATCAATGCGCTGGATGCGTCGGAATAGGTATCGGCTGCTTGAGCCCGCGCCAACAGCACGATCTGCTCCGCCGCGCTGGCATTGTCGGCGTCATGGGCGTCTGCGGCTGCGACGACGAGCGCCCGTGCCGCAGCAGTGGCGACAGCAGTGTGGGCGCACCGATGAGAAATTGCCTGGTAGGTCCCGATCACCTGACCGAATTGCTCACGGACCTTGGCATACTCCACCATCCCGGTGAGGCAGCCTTGCGCACCACCCACCTGCTCGGCCGCGAGGAGCATGGTCTCGAGCCGATGGTGCCGGGCGAGGACGCCGGCGTCCGCGGGAGTCGTCAGCAGCAACGCAGGTGTGTCAGAGAATGCGATGTCCGCCAACGGAACTACCAGGTCGACGCCGGGCACCGAGGTGCGTTCGATCCGCGCGTCCCCCGTGTGGATCAGCGCCAGGGCAGGACCCTGCGGCGTCGACACCGACGCCACGATCACATGCGCGACCGCTCCGTGGGTCACCGCTCCGAGTCGTCCGCTGACTCGCCCATCGGCATAGGTGAGGGTGTTGTCGCCCGTGGGTGTTCCCACCACCGCGGACCCGGCGAGGATGCTCTCCACAACCTCACGTTCCTGGGTGGGAACAGCGTCGGGGTCCACACCGACGAGCGCCGCCGACAGCAGCAGAGTGGCGCGAACCGGCCCCGGATACAGGGTGGCCCCGCACTCTTCGGCCGCCGCGACGAGATGTGCCGCCGGAAGCTGCAGGCCGCCCCAGGATTCGGGTGTACCGAGACCGGTGATGCCCACTTGTTCCGACAGCGTGCGCCAGCCCGCGACATCGAATCCCGCTGCAGTGCGACCAGTCTGGTCAGTCGCGTCCCGGTTGTGTCGAACCTCGGCGATTCCCGGATGGTCGGCGAAGTAGGTGCGCAGGGAGGTGCGCACCTCGTCGGTGGAGATGTCATGCATGGCTGCGGCCGCCCTTCGAGGCTCGTCGCTTGCGCTCCTCGCACCTCAGGGAGCGGATGGGTGTCACACGCCGGTCCATGACCGCTCACCCAACCAGTCGGTGATCGTCGTGACGGCCTGCTTGAGGTACGGGATCTGTTCGCGGCCCGAATAGTAGTGCGTCGCACCGGCAATCGTGTGCATCGTCTTGTCCGGATGCCCGACGGCGTCGAAGAGCCGCTGGGTGTGGCTCGGGGTGCACGCATTGTCGGCGGAGTTGCCGATGACCAGGGTGGGCACCTCGAGATCGGCCGCGCAGCGCGGGCCGTCGCCGTTGGCATCGTCATAGCTCCACTGCGACAACCAGCTTCGCAAGGTGGTGAAGCGGGCCAAGCCGACCGGGCCCATGTTGACGATGCGCGGATCACCCAGGTAGCAGCCGGGTTTGCGGTCGTTGGGGTCCTGGGTGAGGTCGAGCCAGCGGGGGTCGGCCATGGTCCCGTGCACCACGAACCCGCGCTCCATCAGCGGCTCACCCCGACCACGCAGATCGGCGAGCTGATCCTTGACCCACGCGGTGATGCGCCGATTTCGGTCGATCTGCGCGGCCCGGTAGCGCGTCACGAACTCTTCGGTGTAGGGCGCCTGATTCGGGTTGTTGGGGTTGTACAGGTCGAGCTCGGGATCGCGTTTCTCCGGGTCGTTTTCGTCCAGGATCGACGGATCCATCCACTCCGTGAGCGTGCCGTGGCGGCTCACGTGAGCGGCGAGCAACATCATGCCGTCGGCGGCGGGCAGGTCGAGCTGGGTGAGATCCGGTGGTTCACCCGCCGGGGTGGCGGTGACCGTCGCGTGTTGCGCCTGCTGTTGGTAGTACAGCGACAGTGCGCCACCGCCGCTCCAGCCGGCCAAGATCACCTTCTCGTAGCCGAGTCGCTCCTTGGCGTCCTTGACGCAGGCACCGAGGTCCTGCACGACCTTCTCCATGATGAGCGCGCTGTCGACGCCGCGATACCGGCTGTTGCAATAGATCACGTGATGCCCGGCGCGTGGCAACGCATTCGACATCGGCAGGTAGGCACCGCCACCGATCGGATGCATGAAGATGATGACCGTGTCGGACGGAACATCCTTGGGGCGCAACAGATAACTTTCCAGTACCACGCTCTCCGTCACGCCACCGTAGGTGTCGCGATAGGCCGAGGTGTCGTCGAAGACGACGAGGTAGGGAACGCGCTCGTACTCGAACTTCTTCTCGCTCATACCTGCACTTCCTCTTGGACCTCGACCTGTAAGGATTCGATCATCGCCGGCGTCGGGGTCAGACGCTTGTGGGTGTCGATGGAGATGACCTTCCACTCGACACGCTCGTCCTGGTCGAAGCGACGACGCGCACGTTCCCGGGCCCGCTCCGGCATGCCATGGTGAATGCCCTGCGGCGCATGGGAGATGAGCCCCGGTGGCATCTCGATGCCGAACATGGTGCCACCGTGGAAGAAGGCGATCTCGTCGAAGTCGACGTTGCGGTGATACCACGGCGGCCGCTCGGCGCCCTTGCGGCTCTCGACCGGTCGCGGCAGGAAGTTCATCACGTAGACCCCGGTGGCCTGCATGAACAGATGCACGGTCGGCGGCAGATGCACTGTGTCCGAGGTGATCACATCGTAGTCTTCGAGGTTGTAGGTGAACGCGAAGTTGTCACCCTTCCAGCCCTCGACGTCGAGCGGGTTGAACTTGTAGAAGACCGACGTCTTGCCCTCGCGCTGCCGGAACCGGACCTCGTACTCCTCACGGCCGTCGTCGGGGAACACCTCGGCCTCGGGTACGACGACGAGTGACGAGTCGAACGGATGATGACGCCCGAGTACCCCGGCGTCGGGAACCCGGAACTCCTCGACGGCCTCGATGATGAGGAACATGCACTGGTTGTCCGGGATCTGGCGGTACGTGGTCGCCTTGGGGATGTATACGTAATCTCCGGGACGGTATGCGAGACGGCCGAATTCGGTCTCGAAGTGGCCGGTTCCCTCGTGTACGAAGATCAACTCGTCACCGTCGACGTTGCGGGTGTAGAACGGGGCGACCTCGTTGCGCCGGCTCAGCAGGATGCGGCAGTCGTCGTTGTAGAACATCAGCAGCGGTTCGCCGGCCGGATCGATCTGATCGGTGGGGGTCAGATCATGGGTCAGCCGGTCGACGCCGGACAAGTCGCCGACGGCCCGATACGCGGTGGGATCGTTGCGGCGGTAGAAGTGTGCGGTGCGGCCGACGAATCCGTAGCGGCCGAGCTCGTCGTCCTTGAGGTCCTCCACGTCGCGGTGAACCTGACGCGGTGTGCGTCCCTTGCGGTGCTGGATGAACGATTCCATCTCGATCTCCTTCTGCTGTGGTGGATTGAGGACTATCTTCGCGGAAGCCCAAGTCCGCGTTGAGCGATTACGTTGTATTGGATCTCGTCGGTGCCGCCGGCCAGATGCAGTGCCGGCACACCCAACACGAACTCCGACCACGCGAACGCATCCATCTCGCCGTGATCGACAAAGGCGCGTTCGCCGAGGACCGCCGCGGCCAGCGCGGAGATCTCGTCGGCGGCCGTAGCCATCAGCATCTTGAGCACCGACCCCGCGACCGGCTCCATGCGGTGCGACCACGATCCGGCGGACAGTCCCGACGCGGCGCGCATCGCGGCCACGGCCGCAACGGTTCGAGCGATCTGCGGTCGCAGCAACGGATCTGCCTCCGCCTCGAGCCGGCGCACCAGCCCGACGACGCGCTCCATGACGTACGGCGTCAGCGGCCCTGCGGCACCGCTCATGGTGCTGCGCTCGTTGCCGAGGCTGGTGGAGGCCACCGTCCAGCCGTCCCCGATCCCGCCGATCCGATGGGAGTCGGGAACCCGCACCTCGTCGAGGAACACCTCGTTGAAGGCCGCGCCGCCGGTCATCTGCCGGATCGGTCGTACGGTGACGCCGGGCGCGTGCATGTCGACCAGAAACATCGTCAGCCCAGCGTGTTTGGGGGCATTCGGATCGGTCCGGACCAGCGCCTCCCCGACGTCGGCGAGATGACCCATCGAGGTCCACACCTTCTGGCCGGTCAGCACCCAGTCGTCACCGTCGCGTACCGCCTTGGTGCTCACGCCGGCCAGATCGGAGCCGGCGCCGGGTTCGCTGAACAACTGGCATCCGATCAGGTCGCCACGGTAGAGACCGGTCACGACGCTACTCCGCAGGTCGGCTGACGCATGATGCACCACAGCGGGTGCGACGATGTTCAATCCGACGAACAGAGCTTCTCGGGAAGGCAAGCCGAGCTCGTCGAGCACCGTGTCCAGGACGGTGTCGTGGGCGAAGGTCAGACCGAGACCGCCGAGGTCGAGGGGTCCACTGGGCCAGGCGATTCCGGCGTCGAAGAGTGCCCGCTGCAGCCGGCGCTGCGTCGCGACCGCAGCATCGTGCCCGTCCCGCAACTCCTCGACTGCCGCGATGCGGTCGCTGGAGTCGACGGAATCCTCTGTCGTCGAATCGAATTCGTTGACGAAAGTTCCGGCCCGGGTTCGGACGTACTCGGCGAAGGCCCCGAGATCCCCCGGCACCTCGACGGTCTCAACGGTCATGCCAGGCCCGCGAGTTCAAGTGCCAGTCGCTTGGCCTTGTCCATGTCGTAGTGCTTGCGCGCCACGAGACGTTGCGCATAGAGACCGCCACCGGACGCAAGCATGGTGACCAGTTGCCAGCCACCGTAGGCGTCGGCGGTGAAGTCGCGGATCGCGTGGAACAGCCGCGTGCGGTACTCGCCGTCGATGCCGTCCTTGGTCCGCATGTATTTCTTGATCAGCGGCCCGACCTCGTCGTTCTCCAGGTCGGCCACCGACGGCGCGGTGAGAATCGACCCGCCGCCGATGTCATGGAGATGGCGCACCATCAGGCTGTAATCGGCTGCGGCGTAGTGCTTTGCGGCATTCGTGTACAACTCGCTGGGGAAGTACCAGCCCTCCGGACTCTCCTCGGAATTGGCGATGGCCGCCTCGAGACCCGACCGCACCATCGTCGCGTAGATCACCATCTCGGCGATCTTCTCCCGGATGTGATTGATCTTCTCGGTGCCGTTGGCTTCGGCAATGAGTTGCGCCAATCCGACCAGCTGGTCGGCGAATTCGGACATGTGCGCGGTGCCGCCGAGGCGTTCCCACAGCCCAAGCGCGTGCGCGAAGGTCGCCGAGTGGGCGATCTGGCCGTCGAGGAACACACGCTCGTTGGGCACGAACACGTCGTCGAAGATGATGAAGCCCTCCGGCATGTTGTGCTTGGAGCTCACCGGGAAATCACCCTCGCGCTCGCGCGGTGCGTAGCTGGTGTTGACGATCCGGACGCCGGGCGCGTTGACCGGAACCGCGCACGCGACCGCGTAGTCCTCCTCGCCGGGCTTCATGTTCTTGGTCGGCATCACCACCAGCTCGTGGCTGATGGCGGCCGACGAGATGTGGAGTTTGGCGCCACGGATCACGATGCCGTCGGGGCGGCGTTCGACGACGCGGGTGTAGACGTCGGGGTCGTCCTGCGCTCCGGGCGGAAGCTTGCGGTCGCCCTTCGCGTCGGTGATCGCCTGCACGCAACGGAGGTCGTTGCGGCGGCAGTACTCGAAGTACTCCTCGATGCGCTCGGAGAGCGCCGGGTTGTCGGCACGCATCCGCGCGGCCGCGGTCAGTAGTGCGAGCAGGCCCTGGCTGGTGGTCACGGTGACCATGTCCCAGTGCAGGAGTTCGGTCAGGATCTCCTTCAGATCGGCGGTGCTCTTCGGGATCTGGAAGTACTGTCCGCTGGCGTCGTCACCCGGCCGGTAGTTCTCCTCGTAGCCGTCGCCGACGAGTTCGATCGCCGTCGCGAACTGCGGATGATCGGCCAGTTGCTTGACCTCTTCGCCCTCCGCGAAGATCCGGCGACCGTCGTCGAGGGACGCGAGGTAATCCTCCCTGGTCATCATCACCATCGTCTACGTCTCCTTCGGGTCAGACTCTCGGTACCGATCAACTTTTCTGATGCTAGATTCAGATTCAGAAAACCACAAGGGCTTGAAGATGCTTCGACATGGTTGCGGGGGCTCGGCCCGTCCGTGAGGCTGGTGACATGGCCTTCGACATACGACCGGCGTCGCGGTTCGCCGATGTGCGCACGATGGTCGGACCCAAGCGGCCCGACGCCAACGTCTGCTGGTGCCTCAGCTATCGGATTCCCAACAAGTTGAACCAGGAACTCGCCCGGCAAGCCCGTGGTGAATACGTCCGCAAGCTGTGCCGACGAACCGTGGCCCCCGGTGTGCTCGCCTACGACGGCGACGACGTGGTGGGTTGGGCCGCGGTGGCACCGCGCGCCGACACCACCTTCGCGGGCAACCGGAGAATCCCACACGTCGACGACCTCGACGTGTGGTCGATCTGGTGCCTGCGCGTCCGGCCCGGGCATCGCAAACAAGGGATCTCGCACCCGTTGCTCGCCGGCGCGGTCGAGTTCGCGCGCGAGCACGGCGCACCGGCGGTCGAGGGGTATCCGGTGGACAACCGCGGCGAGAAGGTCGACCTCACGATGGCCTACGTCGGCACCCGAAAGCTGTTCGAGGATGCCGGGTTCGAATTGGCCGCGCAGACCGATTCCGTGCTCAACGGATTCCCGCGAGTACTGATGCGGCTCGAGTTCTGACGCGCATCGTCGACCGTGCGTCCCAAATCGTTCATCGTGCGTCGCAATCCGTTGACCGTGCAGCGGACACGCGAATCAAGGGATCGTTCAACCCCGGCGCACTACAGTGAATCGCATGACCATGCACGTGGACGCCAGCAATCCCGACCTGATCACCGTCGATGTGCCGACGCACTGGTACAATCTGGCTGCCGAACTCGATTCTCCGATCCCACCGCATCTGCATCCGGGAACCAAGGAGCCGGTGGGGCCCGACGACCTCGCGGCCTTGTTCCCGAGTGGACTGATCGCGCAGGAGGTGTCCACCGACGCCTACATCGAGATCCCCGAACCGGTCCGTGACATCTACCGGATGTGGCGTCCTTCGCCGCTGTTCCGAGCACGCAAGTTCGAGCAGGCGCTCAACACCAAGGCGCGCATCTACGTCAAGTACGAGGGCGTGAGCCCCGTCGGCAGTCACAAGACCAATTCGGCAGTGGCCCAGGCGTATTACAACAGCCTCGACGGCGTCACCAAGCTGACGACGGAAACCGGTGCGGGACAATGGGGTAGCGCACTGGCGTTTGCCGGGGCGCAGTTCGGGATCGACGTCGAGGTGTGGCAGGTGCGCGCCTCCTACGATTCCAAGCCCTACCGCGGCTACCTCATCCGCACCTACGGCGGCACCATCCACCCGAGTCCGTCCGATCTCACCGAGTCCGGCCGCGCGATGCTGGCCAAGGACCCGAACACGACGGGCAGCCTGGGTATGGCCGTCAGCGAGGCGGTCGAGGTTGCCGCGCAGAACCCCGACACCCGGTATGCGCTCGGCAGCGTGCTCAATCACGTTGTGCTGCATCAGAGTGTGATCGGTCAGGAGGCGGTCGAGCAGCTCGCGGCCGTCGAGCCCGACGGCGCCGACGTCGTCTTCGGCTGTGCCGGAGGCGGTTCCAATCTCGGTGGGTTGTCGTTCCCGTTCCTGCGGGAGAAGCTGCACGGTCGGTCCAACCCCCGTGTGGTGGCGGCCGAGCCGGCTGCATGTCCCTCGATCACACAGGGCGAGTACCGCTACGACCATGGTGACGTGGCCGGGCTCACCCCGCTGCTCAAGATGCACACGCTCGGAATGGATTTCGTCCCGGACCCGATCCACGCGGGTGGTCTGCGCTATCACGGGATGGCCCCCGCCCTGAGTCACACCGTCGAGCTCGGCCTCGTGGAAGGGGTGGCGATCAGCCAGCACGACGCCTTCTCCGCCGGCGTCCAGTTCGCCCGCACGCAGGGCATCGTGCCGGCACCGGAATCGACCCACGCCATCGCCGCCTGTGCTGCGCACGTCGCCGACAACGACACCGAGCAGGTGGTCGTGATCGGTCTGTCCGGGCACGGGCAGCTCGACCTTCCCGCCTACGCCGAGTTCCTGGAGGGCTCCTTCTGACGTACACCGTGGGCGTCGATCTGGCAGCGTCGCCGGTGAAAACCGCTGTCGCGGTGATCGAGTGGCGATCCGGCTCGGCTCGGGTGACAGAGCTCGTGATGCCGGCCGACGATGCACGGATCCACACGATGGTCGCGGGGGCAGCCCGCGTAGGTATTGACTCGCCGTTCGGCTGGCCCGACGACTTCGTGGATTTCGTTGTGGCGCAACATCGAGGCGAGTTGTCGGCGGGGAGCGGCCTCGACGACGTCTCGCGTCGGCGCCCGTTGGCCTACCGAACGACCGACCTCTACGTGGCCGCACTCGCCGGCGGTCGACGCCCGCTTTCGGTGTCGGCCGACAACATCGCCCACGTCGCGTTCCGGTGTGCCGGCCTGCTGGCCGATCTCGGCATCACCGACCGCGCGTCGGGCTGGGCGATCGAAGCGTACCCCGCTGCAGCGCTACGACGTTGGGGTCTGCAGTCACGCGGCTACAAGACCGCCGCGAATGTATCTGCGCGCGAAGTGATGGTCGAGCAGCTCGGTCAGGCGGCGCCCTGGCTCGATCTCAACAGCCACGCGGATGCCATGATCGCCGACGACGACGCCTTCGACGCCGTGATCACCGCGCTGATCGCGCGAACGGCAGATCTCGGACTGACCCCTGCACCGCCCGACGACGTTCGCGACACCGCGATGCGCGAGGGCTGGATACACGTGCCCGACTGCGAGCTCGACCAGCTGGTCTCTTCCGCTGGTCCCTGATCCTGGGGTCTTTCTGGGCCGAAGTTCCGCTACCTGAGCCTGGATCCGTGGAAACGGAGTTACCCTACGCTGCCTGAGGTGCGAGCTTGCGAGCACCTCAGGGAGCGGGGGGATCGACCGGGAGCGGTGGGATCGACCTCGAGCGGGGTCGGCAGGGTGTGGGTTCAGCGTTCGTCCCACGGTTGGAGTCAGAGGGCGAGGCGGTACTCCTGGCGCGGTCGGCCGGTGGAGCCGTAGCGCAGGGTCATGGTGAGGCGTCCGGCGGTGACGAGGTTGGCGAGATGCCGGCGGGCGGTCGGGGCGGCGACGCCGATGGCGGTCGAGACATCGTCGGCGAACAGTGGTCCGTCGGCGTCGGCGAAGAGTTCGAGGATGCGCTTCTCGGTGGGCGATCCGCCGTCGTCGCGGTCGGCGGGGCGGGTGCCGAAGCGCAGCGCCGACAGCGCGGCGTCGACGGCCCGCTGATCGACGTTGTCGGCGTCGAGAACTCGGCGGTACTGCGCGTACCCGGCGAGCCGGCGCGCGAGTTCGGCGTCGTCGAACGGTTTGATCAGGTAGGCCAGCGCGCCCGATCGCATGGCGGTGCGCACGGCGGTCGCCTCGGTCTCCGCACCCACTACAAAGCTGTCACAGGGGAGTTCGCCGACCAGGTCGATACCCGATCCATCCGGGAGGTAGACATCGAGGAGCGCGAGGTCGATGTCGGGGTGGTCGGCGATCGCGGCACGCGCCGCCGCAACCGATCCCGCGCGCGCCACCACCCGAAAGCCGCGCACCGCGTCGACGATGGCGGTGTGGAGCGCGGCGACCCGGAAGTCGTCGTCGACGATCAGCACGGTCAGGTCCTCACTCATGGCTCTCCTGACTCCCTGTCTCCAGAACGCACGGCAGATGCGCGACGAACACGGCTCCGCCGAGCGAGCTGGGTGCGCGACGTTCGCCGCCCGGGTCCGCGATCCACACGTCGCCGCCGATACGGCGCGCGAGTTGCCGGGTCAGCGCGAGTCCCATACCGCGGCCACCGGGTACGCCGTCGCCGGGTTTGGTGGTGGCACCTTCGGCGAACACCTCGTCCGGGGTGTCGAACTCGATACCCGACCCCGAATCGGCGACCGCGATGACCAGCGCGTTGCCGTCGCCGATGACGTCGACCTCGACAACGCCCTCACCGTTGTCCTCGGACGCCGCATCCAAGGCATTGTCGATGAGGTTGCCGAGCACGGTGGTGACCACGACGGGTTCGGTGAGTGTTCCGTCGACCCACGTCTGGTCGCCGAGTCGGAGCGTCACCCGGCGTTCGCGGGCCTGCGACGTCTTGGCGTCCAGGAAGGCGTGCAGATGCGCTTCTTGCACGTTGTCGAGTCCCGCAAGGTGTGTGGTGCTGGTGGCGCCGGTGATCTCGTCGAGGTACGCCTGCGCCTCCTCGGTGTGTCCGTGCCGCAACAGCCCCGCCAGGACGTGCATGCGGTTCGCGGTTTCGTGCCGCTGAGCGCGCAGGGCCGAGCTCATCGATCGGATGGAGTCAACCTCGCGGCTGAGGGTCTCCACGTCGGTGCGGTCGATCACCGAGAGCACCATGCCCAGGTCACGGCCGTCGGCCTGGACGCGGCGCGAACTCACCAGCACGATGCGATCGCCGACACTTGCGGCCACCGGGTCGGCGGTCGGCTCGTCGAGCACGGCGCGCACTCGGGGGGTCAACCCGAGTTCGTCGGGTGCGGTTCCGATCGGGGCGTCGATGTCGAGGAGCGCTCGCGCCTTGTCGTTGATGACGCGCGCGACACCGGTGCTGTCGACGGCGAGCACACCATCGGCCATCGAATGCAGCACCGCGGTCTGTTCGCGGACGAGGGCGGTGAGTTCGTCGGGCTCCAGACCGAGGGTGAGCCGGCGCCAGCGTCGGGCCAGCAGGATCGACCCGATGGCGCCGATGCCCAGCGCAACCGCCGCGATGAGGGCGGTCGCCACGACGTCACGTCGGGTGTCGGCGGTGAGGCTCTCGGTGGACACGCCGACGCTGACCAGCCCGACCACCGACCCGTCGGGCCCGTAGATCGGCACCTTGGCGCGGACGGATTCGCCGAGGGTGCCGCGGTCGGTGGTGATGTCGACCTGACCGCTCAGCGCCTCGACGGATCCGTCGACACCGGTTTGCCCACCTCGGCGGCCTCCGGGTGGGCCAGGCGAACGCGATCCCGGTTGGCGATCACCACGAACAGCGCACCCGTGCGGTCCCGGACGGCGTTGGCCTCGGTCTGCACCGGTCCGGCGGCGAGTGCTGCCGCGTCGAGACCGGTTCCTTGAGTGGATGCGACATCGGCCCGGACCTGGGGATCGCTGGCGACGGACTCGGCGATCGCGAGGGCGCGTTGTGCGTACTCGTCGCGGACCCGGTCGTCGGCTCCGACGACGACCCACCCGAAGCCGACGGCGAGACTGACCGCGATCACCGCGAGTTGCAGCACCAGCACCTGCGTCCGCAATCGCATGGATCTCAGATTAGGACGCAACGGCCCGCCGACCCGGTCGGTTGGACCGGGTCGACGGGCCCTTCGAGGCTCGCTCCGCTCGCACCTCAGGGAGCGAGGCGGTGCTCAGAACGGGATCGCTCCGACCAGCGTTCCGACGACGAGCATCACGAGCGACACCGCCGTGGCCCGCCAGAGCACCTTCTTGTGGTGGTCGGCGAGCGTGACGCCGGCCAGTGCGACCAGCAGCAGGATGGCGGGGACCAGCGGACTCTGCATGTGCACGGGCTGCCCGGTGATGGAGGCGCGGGCCATCTCGGTGGGATCGATGCCGTACTTCGTCGCGGTCTCCGAGAGGACCGGCAGCACGCCGTAGTAGAAGGCGTCGTTGCTCATCAGGAAGGTGAGCGGGATGGACAGAACTCCGACGACGATGGCCATGTGCGGACCCATCCAGGCGGGGATGCCGTCGGCGAGCCAGTGCGCGATCGCGTCGACCATGCCCGTCCCGTTGAACACACCGGTGAGGACCGCCGCGGCCAACACCATCGCGACCACCGACACGATGCTCGAGCTGTGCCGCGTGATGGCCTCCTGCTGATCCTTCACGTGCGGGAAGTTCACTGCGAGGGCGATGCCGGCGAAGATCATGAACAGGACCGGGATGGCGACGACGTCCATGCCGAGGATCGCCAGCAGGGCGACGGTGAGTCCGGCGTTGATCCAGAACAGCTTGGGCCGCAGGGTCTTTCGGTTGGGATCGAGGACACCGGTGAAGGTGGTCTCGCCGTCGTCATTGTATTCCTCGATATGCAGGTCGCGAGTCGAGGGAGCATCGTCGGCATCGGGGGCGTCGCCGGTACCGCCGATCGGGCGGCTGCGTCGACCCGAGTTCGGGGGTGTGGTGCCGGACCCGCCGGCTCCGACGAGCACCTCGTCGCGCTGCGGGGCGAGGATGGATTCGCGGATCTCGATCTTGCCGATGCGACGACGCTCCAGCACCCCGAGGTGATAGCTGAACAGCAGCACGACGACGAGCGCGGCACCCAGCGCGGGCAGCATCGGGATGAAGACGTCGTTGGTGTCGATGTTGAGGGCACTGGCGGCGCGGGCGGTCGGGCCGCCCCACGGCAGGATGTTCATCGTGCCGTTGGCCAGACCGGCCGTGACGGTGAGGACCACGGGGCTGACGCCGAGCTTCAGGTACAGCGGAAGCAGGGCCGCCGTGGTGATGATGAACGTGGTCGAGCCGTCACCGTCGAGGGAGACGACCATCGCGAGGACCGCGGTGCCGACGACGAGCCGGGCTGGGTCGTTGCGCACCATGCAGACCACGCCGCGGACGATCGGGTCGAACAACCCGACGTCGATCATGATGCCGAAGTAGATGATCGCGAAGAACAGCATCGCCGCGGTGGGCGCGAGATCTCCGATTCCGTCCTTGATCATGTCGCTGATGCTGAGACCGGCGCCGGCGAAGAGGCCGAACGCGACCGGAACGAGGATCAGCGCAACCACCGGGGTGGCCCGTTTGGTGATGATGAGGACCATGAAGGTGGCCACCATCAGGAGACCGAGTGCTACCAACATTGTCGTGCTCGATTCTGGCTGTGAGTTGTGGGGAACGGCCGTGTGAGGCCGTTGACATCGAAGTCAACGGGTAATCCACGTCACAGTCACGCTTGCGTGCGATAGACGCGTTTTGCGCTTTTCGCTCGCCATTCGACGCGGGAAGCGTGGGCACCACCGCCACCCCCCGTCGGATCTCTGTACGCCGCAGCCCAACCAATCGCACTGTGCACGTGGCTGGCCTGCCACGTACAGATTTCCGCAGCCCAGAGAACTGGTCACCAAGCTCTTCGGATCAGTCGGGCAGCATCGGTGCATCGTCACCGTGGTTTCGGCCGATGAGGACGGCCCGGGTGACCGAGTCGCGACCGAACCTGTCCCGAAGCTGATCCATCGTATTGTCGAGCGCCTCACCATGATCCGGCTCGAATGGCAGGGTGAGTTGGATGCTGTCGTGATCGTCGAGGTTGGTCAGCGAAAGGCCCACCAGGGTGCAGCCGCGGTCGCGGATGAGCGGCATCGCGTCGGCGAGCAGGCCACGCGCGGCGACCATGATGACGTCGGTGCGATCGGTGGCCTCGATGAGGGTGCGCGACCGGGTGGCGCGGGCGAAGTCGTCGAATCGGAGCCGTAGAACAACAGTGCGACACACCCTTTCGGCCGTACGCAACCGTTTGCCGAGACGCTCGACGATGGCGACGATGGTCGCCTCGAGATCGGATTCCGACTTGGGTCGACGACCGAGGGCGCGTTGCGACCCGATGGAACTGCGTCGTTTCCCGGTCTCCACGCGACGCGGATCCTGCGCCAACGACAGCGCGAACAGATGGCGCCCGGCGCCAGGCCCGACAATCGACCGCAGCGCACGCTCGCCGAGGCCCGCGATCTCGCCGACCGTCGTGACCCCCGCGTCGTGCAGCTTGGCCTCGGTCACCGGCCCGACACCCCACAGCCGACGCACCGGCAGCGGATGCAGAAACGACAGCTCGGTACCGGGTTCGACGATCAGCAGGCCGTCGGGTTTGCCCACCGCACTGGCCACCTTGGCGAGGAACTTCGACCGCGCACCTCCGACGGTGATCGGCAGCCCGACCTCGTCCCGGATGCGACGACGCAGTTCGGCTCCGATCTGGTCGGGGGTGCCGCTGATCCGCTTCAGGCCACCGACGTCGAGGAATGCCTCGTCGACCGAGATGCCCTCGACCACGGGCGTCGTGTCGCGGAAGATCTCGAAGACCGCCTTGCTGGCGTCCATGTAGGCGTCGAACCGCGGGCGTACGACGATTGCCTTCGGGCACAGCGCCCGCGCTTCGTGGCCGGGCATTGGCGTGCGGACACCGAAGGCCTTGGCCTCATAGCTCGCGGCGAGCACCACTCCCCCGCCCACGATGACCGGTTTGCCCCGGAGAGCCGGGTCGTCGCGCTGCTCCACGGATGCGTAGAAGGAGTCGAGATCGGCATGCAGGATCGAGGCGTCGTCCCGGGACTTACGCTCGATTCGCATAGAACATATGTTCGCACGGCCCTACGACAGACGTCTATGCCGTGCGACGCGCGCGGAGCACCACGTCATGGGTGTGGTGACCGCCGCCGGCTGCTCGACCACGCTCGCGGGTCTCGTCGACGAGCACCTCCCACCCTTCATCGAGCAGCTTCCGGAAGTCGGCGGGCTGCACATACTCGTCGGGGTTGTATCCGTGGGCACGGACGCCGTCGGGTGCGTGGGCGACCACCAGGAGCGTGCCGCCGACACCCACCGCGGCGACCAGCTTGCGGGCCACATGGGCATTCTCGGCGGTGATCGGAAAGTATTGCAGCGCAACCAGTCCGAAGTCGACGCCGGGGACATCATCGGTGCGGAGGTCGGCCTGAATCCAGGTGATCGCCGGACGCGGATAGATCTCCAGGGCACGGTCGATGGCCACCTGCGAGATGTCGAGCGCGGTGACCTGCCAGCCGCGATCGGCGAGCCAGCGGGCGTCGGCACCCTCGCCGGATCCGACGTCGAGTGCAGTGCCGGCAGGTAGATCAGCGGCCTCGGCGATGAGCGCCGGGTTGACGTCGGCGGTCCATAGACGGTCGGCGTTGCGGTAACGCGCATCCCATTCGGCAGCGCTGTGGTCATCGGTTTGCGGTGTGCTCATGAATTCGACTGTGTCACGGAATCTCTGGCAGATCGATAGTGGTTGCGAGGATGGCAAGAACTGGTCACACGACGCTGGCCATCCGGGCGATCGCGGCGCGCAGCATCTCCGGCGAGCACCCGATGTTGAGTCGTGCGAACCCCTTTCCGGCATCACCGAATGCGGGCCCGCGATGTAGCGCGACGCGACCGCGCTCGAGGATCGGTTCGGCCGGGTCGTCGCCGAGTCCGGTGGCACGGAAGTCGAGCCACGCCAGATACGACGCAGACGGTCGATGCAGCACGACGCCGGGCATCTGGTCGGCCAGGAGTTCCTCGAGCAGATCAACGTTGTCGACGATGCGGGTGATGGTGTCGTCGAGCCAGCGATCGCCGGACGAGAACGCGGCATCGGTTGCGGCTCGGCCCAGAATGCTTGTGCGATAACGAACTTCCTCGGGTTGCCGGGCGATCAGGGCGCGCATCTCGTCGGATGCGACCACCGACATCGCGCATTTGACTCCGGCGATGTTGAACGCCTTGCTTGCCGAGTGCGCCGCGATCCCGACACGGCGGGCGGTGTCGGAGACGTCGAGGAACGGCACGAACTCGATGCCCGGGTGCACCAGGGGTGCGTGGATCTCGTCGCTGATGACCACCGCGTCGTGCTTCGCGGCGATCTCGGCAATGCGGTACAACGTCGCTGGGGAATGGACGAGACCGAGCGGATTGTGCGGGTGACACAGCAGGATCGCGCGGGCACCGGCGTGCAGCGCGGCCTCGATGCCGGGCAGATCCACAGCCCACCGCGCGCCGTCGAAGCTCAGCGGCACCTCGACCACGCGCCCGCCCGCCTCTGGCACGATCTCGAAGAACGGCGGGTAGATCGGCGGCATCACGATCACGCCGTCGCCGGGATCGATCGCCACTCGCAACGCCTCGACGAGGACGACGCTGACGTCGGTGGTCAGTGAGACGTCGGCCGGATCGACCTGCCATCCCCACCGGCGTTCGGCGAAGCCGGCGAAAGTCGTTCCCGTGCTGCCGGAGTCACCGGCGTAGCCGAGGTCGGAGGCGCGCACCTGGGCGATGATCGCGTCGGCGACGACGGGCGCGAGTTCGAAATCCATCTCCGCGATGAACATCGGGAGTACGTCGTCGGGGTATGCGGTCCATTTGACCGATGTGCGCTTGCGGAGAGCGTCGAGCTCGGGGATGACCGGTGAATCACTCACGGCGTCCTTGCTACCGGATCCAGAGTCGCTGCACAGCCCCGGTCAACGAATCGGACATCGACGCCGAGCGGATCTGCGGGCAGACTGGCGACATGAGCTCCCGCGACTTTCCTCTCCGCATCGGCGTCCAACTCCAGCCCCAGCAAGCTCCCGAATACAAGCTGATCCGCGACGCGGTGCGTCGGGCCGAGGACACCGGCGTCGACGTCGCCTTCAACTGGGACCACTTCTTCCCGCTGTACGGCGACCCCGACGGCGCGCACTTCGAATGCTGGACGATGCTCGGGGCGTGGGCGGAGCAGACGTCGAATGTCGAGATCGGCGCGCTCGTGACCTGCAACTCCTACCGCAATCCGGAGTTGCTGGCCGACATGGCCCGCACCGTCGACCACATCAGCGACGGGCGGCTGATCCTCGGCATCGGCTCGGGTTGGTTCGAGCGCGACTACGACGAGTACGGGTACGAGTTCGGGACGGCGGGCAGCCGCCTCGACGACCTCGGGCGCGCGCTGCCACGAATCGCCGACCGACTCGGCAAGCTGAACCCGAAACCCACCCGCGACATCCCCGTCCTCATCGGCGGTGGCGGCGAGAAGAAGACGCTGCGCCACGTCGCCGAGCACGCCGACATCTGGCACTACTTCGTCGACGAGGAGGCCTACCGGCGCAAGTCCGCCATCCTCGACGAGCATTGCGCGGCCGTTGGTCGTGACCCGGCCACCATCGAACACTCGGCGGCGGTCGAGGCGCGCGGCGGATCGATCGACGCCGCCCTGCGCGAGGCGGACGCTCTGCGCGACGCCGGAGTCACGCTGATCACCGTCGGTGTCGGCGGTCCCGACTACGACCTCAGCACCCTCGACGCCGTGTGCCGCTGGCGCGACGCGAACTGATCCTGCTTCGGCCGGCCGGCAGAGCCGACTAGGTTTGTGATCATGCATGTCGTACGGACGTCGTCGCACCTGATTGCCGGCGTGGGGGTCGCGCTCGCGCTGCTCGCCGCGTTCTTCCTCGGGAGCGGGCGGTCGAATGCCGAGGCGCCGGTGAACATGTCGACGCACGTGGTCGACTCCGCGGGGGTGCTGACCTCGGCGCAGCGCGCACAACTCGACGAGCGGATCAACCGGCTCTATGCCGATCGGGGCGTCCAGCTGTGGGTGGTCTACGTTCGCGACTTCAACGGGCTCAACCCCGAGCAGTGGGGCAACCGCACCGCGACATCGAGCGGGCTCGGCGACCACGACGTGCTGTTGTCGGTGGCAACCGAATACCAGTCCTACGACCTGTTCCCCATCGATCCCAACGCGGTGAACCTCGACCAGTCGGATCTTGACACCATCGCGTCCGACGACGTGGTGCCCGCCCTGAAGCGCGGCGACTGGGCGGGCGCCGGTCTCGGCGCGGCCAATGGCATCGACACCGCGTTGGAACCGTCGTACACGGGCTGGATCATCGCGGGTGCGCTGGGCGGAGCCGCGGTGGTGGGTGGCGGGGGTGCGCTCGCCTACCGTCGACGGCGTGATCGTCGTCGAATCTCTGACGACCTGTCGCATCTGCGCGACAACGAGCTGACCGCCGACCAACTCGCCGCCCAGCCACTCGACGTGCTCGACCCGTGGTCGCGGGAGGTGCTCACCGACACCGACAACGCGATCCGCACCAGCGCCGAGGAGTTGCAGCTCGCGGTCGGCGAGTTCGGCGAGGCGCAGTGCTCCCCGTTCACCAGCGCGCTCGACCGAGCCCGCAAAGGCCTCGCCGATTCGTTCTCTCTGCGTCAGCGGCTCGACGACAACGTGCCCGAGACCGCCGACGAGCGACGGTCGATGCTGGTCCAGATCATCACCACATGCACCGACGTCGACAACGCACTCGACGCGCAGGTCGCCGAGTTCGACGCCATGCGCAATCTCCTGATCAACGCCGACGCGCGCTTCGACCAGATCACGCAGCGGATCGTCGCACTGCAAGCGCGCCTCGACGGATCGCGTCAGCGACTCGACGGCCTCATCGCCAAGCATGGGGAGAACACCCTCGCCTCGATCCGGCACAACGTCGACCTGGCGGCCGAGCAGATCACCTTCGCCGAGGCCAGTGCCGACCAGGGCCGGGCGGCCATCGCCCAGCCGGCGGGTGAGCAGGGGCCGGCGGTCGCCGACATCCGGTCCGCCGAAGGGGCCATCGAACAGGCCGGCCAACTGCTCGACGCGATCGATCACGCCGACGCCAACATCGCCGCAGCCCATTCGCGGATGCCCGCGCTCATCGCGGAGGTGGAGGGTGAACTCGCCGAGGCGGCTGCCCTGACGTCCGACGGTGGACCGGCGCTCGCGACGGCGGTGGCCGCGGCACAGCCCGCGCTGCAGGCGGCGCGGGACAACTTCGACACCGACCCGTTGGGGGTGTTCACCGCGCTCGTCGACGCCGACGCCGACCTCGACGACGCGCTTGCCGCCGCCCGCGACGCCTCGGCCGAGCGGATTCGACGCACCCAAGTGGTCAGCGCCGCAATCGAATCCGCACAAGCCAAGGTGTCGACGGCCGCCGACTTCATCGGGACCCGACGCGGAGCTGTGCAGTCCACCGCGCGCACTCGCCTCGCCGAGGCAGAGCGTCTGCTGGCCACCGCACAGGAGTCGGCGAGCACCGATCCGCTCGCGGCGGCCGACGCGGCCCG